>CAIXKO010000821.1 GCA_903919925.1 uncultured Bacteroidota bacterium
AGGTTGACGGCTATGGAGTGGGGAGTGCTAATAGGAGTCACGCAACGATGCTTCTGTTATAACCGGTCTTAAAGTACCCATGCCAACCCCAAATCCGTCAACCTACCGGGTTCATTCCAGTCACAATGTAGGGGCAGAAGATTTTCTGCCCCTACCGGATTCATTCGGTCATACCCTTAGGTTGTCGGCTATGGGGCCAGGGGATGGGTAGCATAAAGGGTTTCTATACCTCACATTTTCATGTTATTAGGTTTGGGGCAAAATGGCAACTTGCTGGTGGACTCTACCCACTACCCTGTGGTGGAGTGGTGACTGCCCAGAGCCGATTGCCCATTTCTACATAATTTCCAAAACCAGGACTGACTTAGATGGGATCGTTAGGTTGAGGGTGGAGGGACCGGTTATTTTGTAATTGCGGAAGTCGGTTGGCTTAACCGTGGCAGGTTTTTCAAATGAATTATAAGAATTATAATCCGGGGCGGTTAAAACAGAAGCCGAATTAACTTTTCCGAAAGATTTTCCAACGAGTTCCACCGATAGTGAAATATCCTTATCCGGATTAAGATTGGAAATGGTCAGATGGACATTACCATTCTTATCTTCAGATACCGAGCTGCTCAGTGCCGGGATCTTTTTCCCGTCCATTTCGTAAGATTCACCAATCAGCTGACTAGGCAGCAGTTTAGCATCCTGGTGTACAGCATACATTTTAAACACATAGTAGGTGGGGGTCAATACCATTTTGCTGCCTTCGGTAAGAATCACAGATTGCAATACATTAATAGTCTGAGCAATATTGGCCATTTTAACCCGATCAGCGTGATTGTTGAATGAGTTTAATGTTAAAGAGGCGATCAGGGCATCGCGGATGGAATTCTGTTGAAAGAGGAAGCCAGGTTCAGTTCCGGGCTCAACATCTGTCCAGATACCCCATTCATCCACCATCAATCCAATTTGCTTTTTAGGATCATACTTGTCCATAATTGCACTATGTTTTTCAATCAGCTCATTGATTTTCAATGCCTTTTCGAGTCCGGAGAAATAGAATTTTTTCTCAAATCCGGTGGCAGCGGTTTTATTTCCCCAGTCGGGCCCCGCAATGGTATAATAGTGCAATGACAGGCCACTCATGGCACCGGGCCTTTGTTTCATCACCACCTCGGTCCAATTATAATCGGCTCCGTTAGCTCCGCAACCAATTTGCTGAAGTTTCCACTGTCCGTAGATTCCTGCCATCTCTGAGTAGTTCCGAAGGAGGTTAACATAATAATCGGGAGTCATATTCCCGCCACATCCCCAGCTTTCATTACCAACTCCAAGAAATTTAACATTCCATGGTTTCTCCCGCCCGTTTTGCCGGCGAAGATTGGCCATTGGGACATCCTTATCGGAATTCATGTACTCGATCCATTGAGTCATTTCAACAACGGAGCCACTCCCCACGTTAGCTGATATATAGGGCTCACAGCCAAGCATTTCGCACAGATTCAAAAACTCATGGGTTCCAAAAGTATTGTTTTCGACCACCCCACCCCAGTGATAATTCATCATTTTTGCCCGTTCATTAATAGGGCCAATGCCATCTTTCCAGTGATAAGTATCGGCAAAACAGCCGCCGGGCCAGCGCAAAACAGGTATCTTCATCTCCTTAAGAGCATTAATGATATCCGTTCTATAGCCGTTTATGTTTGGGATTTTTGAATCTTTTCCAACCCAGATTCCATCATAAATACATCGTCCGAGGTGTTCGGCAAAATGGCCGTAGATATTTTTGTTGATCACCGCGGTTGAGCTGGTAGCATCAACGATCATTTTATTGGTTTCCTGCGCATTAGCGACAACAACCAGAAAAAAGATAAAAACCAGGGAAGGGATTCGTTTGATCATGGCAGATTTATTAGTGTAAAATTTACAGTTATCAAATTTAGGATAATTTTGATAATAAAAGAAAGACTGTCACAAAGGTTTTATCATGGTGCCGATCAGGATGGGACTAATAAAGGATTAGCCTTCGGTACGATACTTTGTGTAATGCGGCAGGCTGACAACGAGAAAGAAAACCATACCAGAAAGGGCGAGCAGGGCTGCAGCATTATACGTCCAGGCCAGCCCCAGCGGTTCAGCAAGCAACCCGGTTAAAACGGAACCTATACCAATTCCCAGATCGAGACCAGTTAGAAAAGTGGAATTTGCGGCTCCCCGCCGATGGGGAGCAACCACATTATTGGCCATGGTTTGCAGAGTTGGGAAAAGGATTCCAAAACCTATCCCGATCACAAAGCCAGAAATGAGAAAAAAGGTTAGAACGGGAGTGTGAGCCAACAAAAGTAATCCACCTGATACTGAAATAATGCTCAGAACAGATATCCAGGTTGGGCCATATTTATCGAACAAACTGCCTGAAAATATGCGGGTAAGAGCGGTTCCTACGGCCATTATCGTAAAAAACCATCCGGTAAATGCACTCATGCCGTGCTCTTTAGCATACAAAGCGATAAAAGTTATTACGCCCCCGTAAGAAGCTGCAATTATCAAGATATTTAAAGATACCGGTAGTGATTGCTTTGAGATGAGCATTTTCAAACTAAAGGCAGACTTTTCCGGACGTTTAAAAAATGGAAAGTGAACCAGCGAAGCCATGAGCACCCCGAGAAACGACACTGCACCAGCCACCAAAAACAGGGCGGTAAAATGGTTATCGCCCATCACTTTGATTCCAATTACCGGACCGATTGACATGGCAACCGTAAATGAGAGTCCGAAATAGCCGATACCGCGCCCCCTTTTTTCAACCGGGACCAGATCAACGACCAGCGTAAACCCGGCGGTGGTAGATGCTCCCCAGTTAAGACCGTGAAAGAAACGCAGGAAAAGTAATGGTAAAACGGCGGTGGATAGCGGGTACAGAAAAAACAGGATCGAGAATAAAATCATTGATATTAAAAGAATCCATTTACGGCCGAGGGTATCGAGTGCGTAGCCGGAAACTGGCCTGACGAGCAGAGCAGCAAGAGTATAGGTGCCAATAATCATTCCTACCTCCCTTTTACTGGCATGTAAAACATCCGATAAATAAACAGGTAGCGTGGGCATCAGAAAGTAAAATGCCGTAGAAATCAGAAAAACTGAAACGGTGAGATAAATAAAATTTCGGGTAAATAGTGTCCGTCCAATTTTCTTTGTCGTCATGAGCAAGGTACTTTTTCTGTTCCGAAATTCACAAATATCCTATAGAATGCAAAGAAATGGTTATTTTTGGATAATCTCTAAAATTAATACAATTGTCATGAAGATCAGAATTTTACCTGTATTATTACTTCTGCTTCTAATTGCAGGTTGCCGGCAAAAGCCGGTTGACTATCTGAATGAGGCCAAAGCCGATAAAGATGCCCGTATGGAATGGTGGCGGGATGCTCGTTTTGGAATGTTCATTCACTGGGGCCTTTATGCAGTGCCTGCAGGAGAATGGAACGGGCAGACTAATCATGCGGAATGGATTCGTGAATCGGCCCGTATACCATTGGAAGTGTATGACAAATTTGTTGGTCAGTTTAATCCGGTAAAATTCAATGCTGATGATTGGGTAAAGATGGCCAAAGATGCTGGTATGAAATATATTGTGATCACCTCAAAGCACCACGATGGGTTTGGGTTATTTGACTCGAAGCAAACCGATTTCGATGTGATGTCGACCCCTTTTAAAAGGGATATACTCAAGGAATTATCGAAAGCCTGTGAGAAGCAAAAAATGACTTTTTGCTTTTACCATTCGATTATGGATTGGCATCATCCTGATTACCTGCCACGCCGCAACTGGGAAACAACCAGGAGCACTGAGGGTGCCAACTTTGATGATTACCGGGTATATATGAAGGCTCAGTTAAAGGAATTACTTACGCGTTATGGTAAACTCGGCGTATTGTGGTTTGACGGGGAGTGGGAAAACACCTGGACAAGCGACTACGGGAAAGATTTGTACAATTATGTTCGCAACCTTCAGCCTGATATTATTGTCAACAACAGGGTAACTGTTGGTAGGTCGGGCATGGCGGGGATGAATGAGGCGGGTGAGTTTTCCGGCGATTTCGGGACCCCGGAGCAGGAGATCCCGGCAACCGGAGTTCCGGGAGCCGATTGGGAATCATGCATGACAATGAATGACCATTGGGGGTACAACAAAAACGACAAGAATTTCAAAACTACTGAGCAAATTCTCAGGATGCTTGCCGACATTGCATCGAAAGGTGGAAATTACCTGCTTAACATCGGGCCAACAGCCGACGGGGTATTCCCTCAGGAGAGTGTTGACCGGTTGAAAGAGATAGGTACCTGGATGAAAACCAATGGTGAATCGATTTACAGCACCCAAGCCAGCCCTTTCAAAAACCTTGCCTGGGGCAGGTGTACCCAGAAAAAAATGACTGGGGGCACACGGCTTTACCTGCATGTTTTTGATTGGCCAACAGATCAAAAGCTGGTGGTTCCGGGGTTGGGCAACAACGCCATCCGTGCTTACCTGCTTTCTGATTCCGATCAGGAGGAGCTATCGGTTACGCGCGAGTCGGGAAGTTTATCGATACAAGTTCCCACCAAAGTGCCTGATGTTATTAATTCGGTAATTGTTCTAGACATTGAAGGTGATCCAGCTGTTTATGATACTCCGGTGATTTCATCGGCAGCAAGCATTTTTGTTGGCGAAGCTGAAGTTTCGATCAAAAAAAGTGAATCCATTTCTGAAATCAGGTACACGATGGATGGGAGCATTCCAACCGCTGCTTCAGCGGTTTACAGCAGCCCGATAAAAGTTACCGAAACCACAACCCTTACGGCTGCCTGTTTTAAGGATGGAAAAGCTTTAACCGGAAATTCCTCGTACACGGTAACCAAGGTGGTGCCGGTTCCTGGTCACCAGGTTTCGCAGGCAAAACCCGGGTTACTATTCAACCTGTATCGGGGCGAATGGAATAAAATTCCGGACTACAATGGTTTGAATCCAAATTTATCGGGTGTAGCAACAGATTTTAGTTTGGCAAACAAACCTGCTGACGACAAATTTTCTGTTGATTATCAAGGCTTTATTAATATTCCAGCAGATGGAGTATTCACCTTTAGCTTAAGCTCCGATGATGGAAGCAAGTTATATATCAATGAAAATCTGGCAATAGACAACGATGGCCCTCATGGGGCAACTACAAAAGCCGCTGACCTTGCGCTTGGAAAAGGGTTACATTCGATCAGGATCTCCTTTTTTGAGGGCACCGGAGGGAATAGCCTCGAGCTTCTATGGAAAACAGGCAATGGCAAATCGGAGCCAATACCGGGAAGTGCGTTTTTTTATTACCGGTAGGAAGGGGATAATAGGTTCGGTAGAGACCGCCAACATGTTGCCATTCTGCCCCAAACCTAATAACCCGCAAACTATTCGTGCATAGGCTTTTAAAGTTCCCACCCCCTGGCCCCCTCCCTGAAAAAGGGAGGGGGAAAGAGCTCCAAATTTACATCAGAGAGGAGGGGAGTGGGTACTTAAAGACCGGTTATATGAAAGACGCAAATGGCGTGTCCAACAGATGCAACCATATTTACCGATGTGGTTCAATTGACCTACAATTATATGACACGCAATTATGTGTCTCTACGTCCTTATTTTCCGGTAAATTTCATACGATACAAGGCAGCGCTTTCCACTTTTGAGCGGGTAATGTAATCGCTGTGATATTTATTGGATACGTATGATTCCGTTTGATCGCAATAGTGTTTGCTTGCGGGAATTCCTGAGGTGCCGGTCGGGATTACGGTAAGCGACCGGTCCCAGTTACTGACATCAAAAATATGCCGCTCAGATGCGCCGTGGTTAACAGTGGAATACTTGTTTAAAGTATATGCATAAGGGCCAACCGTGTGAAAACTACCGCCAACTGAATAGGGTCCCCGGTTTAATTTAAACACTTTGTTCAGGATTTTAACACTTGCCAAAGGATGCGCCAGCGTAATAGTGTGAACATCTCCCCATCTCCAATTTGCGGGATTTGCACCAAGCTGCACAGACAATTCAGTGACAGTTTGCTGAAAGGATTTTCCGATAATATCTCCGAAGGATTCTTTGATATCCGATGTAGTAACATCATCGGACCAGGAATTACTGGGTTTTACGAGCATATTCTCCAGAAAATTCTCAAAAAATGTTTTTTCACCAACAAATTCCTTAAAAAGTAATGAATCCATCTGATCTTTAGCCAGATTAACTCCGGTGAGATAATACCATTTCTCAAATATCAATGCCTCGGGGCGCTCTTTCAGCAGGGTATAATCCCAATTCCTCAATAAATTATAAACTTCTTTTTCGCTATCGGTCAAGCCCGGTTTTGTCACCAGGTGGGATAAAAAATACCGCATGAATTTTTCGGCCATTTTTGATTTCTGATCGCCCTGCATACGTTTAAAATCATCGGAAGATAGTTTCTCCTTTTCATTCAGCATCTCGTTAATACGATCCATACGATAGGGCAGAACATACCAGTCGCTAATGTAATAGGGATAATCATTAGGTGCAGTTTTGCAGTTAGCTGATGAAACATATCCGCATTCCGGATTATAAACATTGGGGAGTTCATCAAATGGGACCAGCCCTTTCCAGTCGTAGCGGGTAGTATCGCCGGGATAAACCAGCGTTCTGTCGCCCTCCCTGATAGGAATACCGATTGTGGATTGCAATCCGATATTGCCCTTAACATCGGCATAAACAACGTTTTGGTTCACGGAAACGAATGATCGGAGCGCATTTCGGAAGCTGGTCCAATCGGTAGCCCTGTTCAGCTTATAAACAGCAAGCACTTCATTACTTTCCTCATTACCCAGCCACCTTAAAGACAATACTTTATCGGTAACCTTTTTAAGATCTGAAACGATAGGGCCTCTATGGGTGAACTTGTTAACTCTGATTACACTATCTCCGCCCTTAATTTTAATAATCTCCTCCACCTTGGTCAGATTTTTCCACGCACCATTCAATAAATATTGATCGGGGTTATCGGGATTGATCGTTTCCTGATAAAAATCCGCATCATCAGTCATCACATTGGTAAATCCCCATGCGATAGAATCGTTGTGACCGGCAATCACCAAAGGCTGGCCGGGCAGAACGACTCCGGTTACATTCAGTTTTCCGGTTATCACCAGGTTCATTTGGTACCAGATACCAGGAATATTCAAACCCAGATGCATATCGTTGGCCAACAGGGGTTTGCCCGTAGTACTTTTTTTGCCTGCAACGGCCCAGTTATTGCTGCCACGAAAAACATCCAGGCCAAGATCATCAATAAATGAAGCGGTTTTGGTCAGATTTTTCAGAGTCGAAATAGTTGAATTATCTAATTTAAAACCTGGGTATATCGGTGTTTTATGAACTGAATCCATATCGGGAACCATATACTTCCAAAGTTCCGGTTGCAGCTTTACACGCATTTTATCGAGCAATACATCACATGGCCAACCTGTTGAAAGATCCCAGGCCATATAGCCAATGAGGTTAAACGAGTGCTCGGGCAACCACAGTTCAGGTTTATAACCCAGCAAACCAAATTCCGGGGGAAGCTTTTTCCCAGCCTCTTTAATATACTGATTTACGCCATCGGCAAAGGATTCAATGCAAACACGAACATCGTTATCGGCAGTCAGGAAAACTCTTTTGGACTTTTCCGAAAACCGAAGTGCACGAAACATGATATCCGCCTCTACCAGATCGCTGCCAAATATTTCCGACAACCGGCCCTGGGTAACACGCCGGAGCAGATCCATTTGCCAAAGACGGTCCTGCGCCATTGCATAACCTACAGCGGTATACAGATCATGCTCATTCTCAGCATAAATGTGGGGAATAGCGAATGAGTCCCTGATCACCGTTACTTCAGCTGTAAGTCCGGCCAGCTTAACATCCTTGTTATAATTTGGCAAGGCCCTGGTTTTAAACTGACCAATAAAGATCAAACCGCCGGCAACCACCAGCAGGAGGATTACCCCCAGTACAATCAGAACTTTTTTCATAGGATAGGTTTTAGTGGGCGGAAAAATAATAAAAATCGTGATGCATGAAACGGAAACGTGATACGTGATACGTGAAGCGGGAAGCGGAGGACGGAGAAATGTAAAACGTGAAGCGTGATTGGTGAAGCTGAGGAGGGAAAGCCGTTAAATTTGAAGAAATATATAATGAATATTAGTCTTACCGCGATTTCTGTTTGCTTAGCTGATCAATGAGGGTTATGATGACCGGCCCAAGGGGCTCAAGATTTCTTTTAAAAACAATTTCCGTTCCGGCCAGGTCCTTAAAGAGTTGAAGCACCAGAGCGAGATCCGGGTTGCGGTACTCAATCCTGGCGGGACGACCGCCCTGCTTGATCATTTCCTCCATAATCAGGTTGGATATGCCGTTCAGAGTGGTCTCATATCGCTTAGCGGACTTCAGCATATTTCCCATGACCACTAATTCCGTGACCGGATCCAACGCGATCAGCATGAAGTGGTACCTGATCTCCCCATCCTTTTCCCGAATTGGAAATGGCTGTAATACGATATCGACCTGCAAAGTTTTCCATAATACAGGCAATTGTTTGTAATCCTCCAGATAAAAACGATCGTACTTAACCTTATCTAAAGCCTGTTCGACTTCAGGTAACTTAAACTCATCGTGCCAGATCCACTCCCCACGATTTTTTTTGGGTATTCTGAACAGGACAGTAGATTGCCTTTTTAATTTTTCTCGTAACAGCGACCGGTCATTTAATGCTCTAGGCAGGATATCCAGGCACTGGCTGAGCAATATCCCGATGTTTTTAAACTCCCGGAGGTCAGCAATGCCAGGGAAATAGCCAGGTTTAATCTGGCGTATCTGGGGCCATACTTTTTTACCGTCATACTGAACATCCAGTCTTTTCAGAATCGCCGCCTGTACCGGATTCAAGTCCCTTCTTCTATCCCAACTGATCATAAAATGCGGAATTGCCAGAACGGAGGTTGGATGGTAATGGAGTTTTTGATCCTGCAATTCAAAAAATTTATATATCGCCCGCTCGCCTTCATAGAAAGTAAGAGCAAACATTTGGCCCAGAGAGCCCATCACACTTACAAAATACTCTTTCCCGCTACCTGGTAGTTTGATTGCAAAAATGTCGGTCTCGAAAAGAGTCTCCCATGGCTTAATCGCAAACACCTGATCACACTGGCTATGGATAGTATCCCAGTCAACTCCGGCCAGATACTCCTCAACAACATCCGGGTCAACCGCAGGTTCATCGCCGGAACCGAAATCGTCCTCCCCATCCTCCTCATCATCATCTTCATCCTCGAACTCATCCTCGAACTCATCCTCAAACTCATCAAACTCATCAAACTCATCGAACTCATCCTCTTCATCATCCTCATCATCAATAAAATCCGGCGAGTTCATGTCATCCGGTTCCCGGGTTGGCCGGGCACCGAGGTCGATTACATTGTAATTGCCTTTACCGGCAAATCGCTCCAATTGCTTGATTTCGGCTACCCGGGGTTCCTCATCGGATTTAAAAATAGTTGGTAGCCCGTCTACCCCAAACTCCAGCTCTATGAGCGGAACCTCTTCGGTATCTTCCTCCAGAATATATTGAGCAACAGAAAAATCCTTGTGCGGGTGAAAATCAAACTCCTCCGCATACCCGATAGCTCCATAAATGATATTATGAGCCAAAGGGTAACCGATCTTATCCGTTGGCTCCTTTTCAGCATACTTTCTAATAAAATCATCGAACTCCAACGCTGGCATATTGAACTGGTAAAACGCATCTTTGATTCCAAACAGCGCAAGATCTACCAGGTAGACTCCAAAGGTAACCCCGCCCTGTTTGTGGATGCGGGTAACCAGAATATTTGCTTCGCGCATTTCTTCCCAATCCGCGGTAATCCAGCAGTCGCCGATAGTCAGGTTACGGGCCCTTGTGCGAATCTGGTTAGCCGGTGTCAAGGGCATACCGATGATTTTTCCTGATTTTTTCTTCTGTGCCATGCTTCGAAATTTTTTTGGAAGGTGTAAAAAAAGGAAGAAAGAAAGAAATTTATGCAGGGTAATTTTTTCACCTGATATCAAAAACATACTTGCCGGAAGGAAGGCGCAGTCGCAATTTGTTTGGTGAGGAGGAAATAATTTGGATCTCGCGATTTTCGGTAATTGGTTTTTCAGATTCCAATACGCCATCACTTTTTGAAGCCGGCAGGATGATGTCTGCCAGCGTGTTAGCCGGAATTTCGATCTCCATCCTGAGGTTGCCCTGTCTTTTATGATTCCAGGCAACAACAACTTTCCCGTTTGGCGATTCAAATTCAGTTCTTTGCGAATCGATCAGATCCGTAAGCTGCGGGCTGATCAGCAAATGCCTGAAGGCAACAGAATGTTCTATTTGCCCGATACCGGCCACTCCGGTATAAAACCATCCCCCACCCGATGTGAAACACGAATGAATATTGGACCAGTATCCATTCCATTGTTCCCAGCAGGTATTGGCTCCGCTGGCAACCATGTAGCCCCAGCCGGGATAGGTTTTTTGCTTCATTATGAGGTAAACCAGGTCAGAGCGGCCTTCCCCGGTAAGATACTGCAGCATGAAATAAGTTCCCAGCATACCGGTGTTGAGGTGTCCGCTATTCGTGACCCTGATTTCATTTTCCAGGTTGGCTAATACGCGTGCCTTTTCATTTTCCGGGGGGACATCCATCAGCAAAGGAAATGACAGATAGGGTTGCTCTCCATTGGCATAAGTCCCTTTAGCGGCATCAAAAAAGGATGAGTTGATTTTAGCCTTCAGTGCTCCGGCAAGGATAGAATACCGGATACTATCTTCATCCAGGTCAAGAACACCGGCACATTCACTCAGGATGCGATACAAGTAAAGTTTATAGCAGTTGTTGAATAACGCCTTCTCCGGATTTCCCACTTTGTCAGATGAATCCATTCCCCGGCCGGGAGGGACCCAATCGCCGATAAATCCCCAGGTTTGATCTCCATAATGCATCAGGATACCATCCTTGCTTTTTGATTCCAGAAATTTGACATACGCAATCATCGAGGGATAGGAGGATTGCAAAAACGCCGTATCGCCGTAATACCTGAAAATCTTCCAGGGGAGCACAACACCGGTTCCGCCCCAGCCGGGTCCACCGCCAGCAGGATAGGGCGACGGGGCGGTATTGGGAAATTCACCGCTGGTGTCCTGTGCCGAAATCCAGTTCCCGGTCCATTTTTTATAAAAATTCTGCAGATTGAAATTGTATATTCCTGTCTCCACAGCAACCTGTCCGTCACCGTATCCCAATCGCTCGCGATGCGGGCAATCCACATAATACCCTCCGGCAGAGAGGCATCGGAAAGTAAACCTGTTTAGTTCATAAATGGCATTCAGGTCGGGGTCGGAACAAGTAAAAGATCCCCCGTTTTCAAGGTCCGGTTCGATCATGTATCCGGTAATGTCAGCGGCCAGTACCGCCTGTTTTAGTCCCTGGATAATCACATACCGGAAAGCGTGATAGTTGAATTTCGGGCAGAAGATTCCGTTTTCAGCATCCGAACAAACATAAGCATCCCGCTGGTCGATTGAGGCATTTCCGAAATCCCAGTTATATTTTGATTTTCTCTCGGGTTTCTTATTACAAAAATCCGAATAGATAAAATCGATCGTATCTCCGGGCGCCTGGTTTTTGATATTCATCTTCATCCAGCCGGTGAAATTCTTGCCAAAATCTATCAGCCAGACCTGGTCACTGATCTGTGTGATGGTTTTCACCGGAATGGTACCTGAGATGATATTGGTTCTGCAACTCTGGGACCGGGTAACCGCACCGGGTTTTGCAATCCTAACGGAATTTTTAAGATCCTTTTTAAAACTCAGATCATTCCAGTCACGCATCGGAATCCGGTCATCGATCAGTTCACCACCCATCTGGTTCCATCGCCAGCTACCGATCTGGCTGATATTGCTGTTACCGGTTTGCCAGGTAGAATCGGTTACATAAATGACTGAACTATTGCCGGTCACCAGGTGCGCCTGCAAACGAAAAACCGGCGATTGATGAGTCACTCCGGGCAATCCAAACGAATACCATCCACGGCCGGTCCAAACTCCAATTGTATTCTTACCGGTTTTCAGATGATTCCTGATATCGTAAGTCAGATAATAATTCTCATACCGGAAATCACTAACAGCTGGAGAAAGGACATCGTTCCCGATTTTTGCACCATTGACAAAGAGCTCAAAATATCCCTGGCAATTTACAAAAACGGTTGCCCGGCCGGGAATCTTCTCCAGATTGATTTCCTTGATGAAAACCGGGGAATAGCAGGACTCCGGGGAACTGATCCAATTGGCCTTCCAATCATTTTCACTCATTAAACCGGTGTCAAAATGGTTATCACCCGACCAACGACTGATTTTTCCATCCTGATCCCAGATCCTTACCTTCCACAGATACGGGTTGGCAGCTTTCAGCGGAGAGCCGGCATATCGGGACATGATGTTATTATCGGAACGGATTTTTCCTGAATTCCAGCAGGTGTCACGGGAAGTTTCATCGAGTACAACTATCTGGAATGCTGATTGATACCGACTTCGGCTCTCTGATTTCAATTTCCATGAAAAGACTGGCTTCTCTGTATCTATCCCGGATGGAGTGGTTTGGGCATTTACTTTTGTGTCGTAGATGGAAATATCGGAGGGCTTATCAACATTGCAGGCGACGGAAAACGCAGTGATGATAAGGATTATAAGGTGTTTGCAATAGGGGATTTGGTTGGTCATGTTTTCTGTTTTATTCGGATTCTAAATATAGGAAGACTATGATATTTCCCGCGTATGCCATTTACCTGATTTGGGGGATGATTGTATGTGTTCTTTGCGGGTACCGTTTCTCATGGGCATAAGCCCCAGACTGGAAGTCTGGGGTTAGTAAAGATCCCAAAGTAAGCTGTTATACAGTTAGTTACCCTGATCAAACGATGTATGGAAACCTGGTGGGTTGCCGGACTGAAGTCCGGAAAAGGTACTACTAATCAGCTGAATCGATGCGAGTTACTATATTCGGGCTCATAAGAAAAACGCAAGTGCGCATCATCGTCATTACCTGATTTATCCTCCACCCAATCGACAGCCCTTCCCGGTCCCGGATCTTTAGTCCGGCAAGCCACACCCTTTGTCATACATCGACGGTCCGTGGTAACATCTTGTACTACAACTTCCTTTTGGCTCTTTACAAAGGGGCTGGTCCAAAATCGATATGGGTACATAGGGCAGGCGGGCAGGAGGGCAGAAAGGCAAGAAGCAAAGGCTTTAAAATACAAGAAGCAATTTGATTATGAGCAACTTGTAACATTCATACTTTTTATCTTTCCTTCCTGCCCTCTTGCCTTTCTACCCTCCTGCCCTATTTTGGCTCAGCCCCAGTCTGATCCTGCCCATCGATGCCATCAAATGGAAGCATTGAATTTATTGGGAAAGGATACAAATATATGGACGCAAATATGCGTCCGCATTCACCCCCCGCGAGGCTTCGTAGGGACGTATATTTGCGTCCACCGACCTCCATCCCACCCACCAATGCCAACAAACGGAAGCATTGAAATTGATGGAAACTCTCCTTCAAAAAGCCAATTAAATCATTAGGTTGACGGCTATGCCGCCCACCCCCTCCTTCCCGCCGCCACACTGACTAATTGTTCTGGAGGCACCGGATCGAGAAACTATAGTCCTGAAAGTAGCCGTACCGGTACACTCCGTCGAGGCTGTAGTCCAGGACCCGCTCTTTGTTGCATAATTCAGATTTTTGGCCATCCAAACCTGGTTGCCGATTTTTACCGTCGGGTAAATTTGCGCATCGCGGGAATCAGTGAATCTCCCGGAGCCGGTTTGAGTTTTCCGTCTTGAATCCTCTTCTTTGGCCAAACGCTTTTTCACACCCACCTCTTTTTTACGGGCACTCTGTTCTGCTTCCTGATTATTTCCCGTTAGGTTTTCCTGCAATTTCTCAGTACCAGCCTGCTGTTTGGCACTCCCGTTATCTATTCCTCCACCACCGCCACTTTCCCCACTCCACAACAAATATCCAACCACCAACAATGCCACAAACGCCACACCCAACAATGAATAAAGTGCCACCCGCTGAGCGGATCCTTTGCTTGGCTGCAGATTGGTTTCGGGTTTGGGAATGTACGCAGGCTGTTTGCGAATTTCACCTGGGTCGCCGGTTGCCTGTGCGGGATTACCCGTTGCAACAGGCCGGTAATCGAGTGCCTGAAAAAGCTCTTTACCCGAGGCAAAGCGTTTTGCCGGATCTTTGGAAAGGAGCTTTATGACCACATTTTCCAGCCAG
>CAIXKO010000822.1 GCA_903919925.1 uncultured Bacteroidota bacterium
GAAAATCGTTGAATCAGTTTCCAGGCTTTACTCAATGAGGTTCCCCCCTTGAAAACAAGATGCTTCCCAGCTTCCAGTTCAAAAATAACGGATAGCGTTTGAACTACCCACCAGTCCTTCTCCACGGCAAAGGACGGCATCCCGGTCTCGTTGCTGATCCGATTAAAGATTGCTTCTTTATCAGCCGGGCTTAGGTCAAGAAAAGGTGGTCGTGTCAATTTAATGCTTTCTTCATTATTTTTTGAATCCAAACGGGTGCAAGGGGAATATCGTGCATCAGGTGTTGCCGATTTTCAGTCTTCAATAAGGCAATAATCTTGTCCTCTTCCTCAGGCGTTTGCTTTTTGTTTCCTATTTCTTTTAAAGCCTGTATGACCAGCCGGCTTATTGATCCCTTAGCCAAAAGATTTTTGGGAGAGGTTCTTTTAAGCTTGACGGTTCGCTTCCCAACTTTTATCAGCCTAGGGGAACCATCAGTAAGCAGCACAATTTTCATGGGAACCTGGGTACTTAAACCCAGGGCGTTTAATGCATAGGCCCCGGTGGGTAAAGTACGTATCCGATCCCGCTTGGCGATGGCTTCTGCCACCTCTTCAGCGGAAGGAAGAACTTCTCCAATCAGTTCGCTTACTTTTGGACGTACATAAATTCCTTGAGCCATACGGGTTATTTCTTTCTTCTTCTCCAAGCGGTGCAATGCCAGACGAATCGCCTCCGACGACCCTAAAAGATAAAACTCCTCAGGGAATATAAGCGCACCCCTAGGTGTTCGATTAATCTTTGTTAATATTTTACTTTCAACGCTTTGCATCAATACTTACTTAGATATTTTGTAACAAATTTAGCAAATATTTGTTACATGCAAACATTACCCACCTTCGTTACGTTATTTCGCCTTTTTCCTGGCCTCACTACCCCTAATTACAGCCTCCAAAGATGATTTTGTAATTACAAACCTATAGAAGGTCCATTCGATATGATTAATGAGTTCCTCATCCACATTTTTGCCGTGCAATATAAGTTGGGATTGGATTACATGTCAATCATTTACAGATACCCTACTCAAATTCTACCGATTCTAAGCTTAGCCAACAACCCATAGTTACTTTCGTAAATAAAATCTCAAACATTTGACAATTTTTACATTTTATTGTCCTTTGTTTGATATTGTTTTATCTTTGTTTCGGTTTTAATATCAAGGCTTTGGTAAACATTCTAGTCGTAGATCAATTAAGAATAAAGTTCAGCGACACTACTGCATTTACAAGAGCTCAACTCTATGAGTTCTTTCGGGAGCTGGATCCGGAGGTAAAAGAAACCACCATCCGCTGGCGCATATATAATCTGAAAGAAAACGGAATCATTCGTGCCATAGACAAAACCTGGTTTTCTCTGGTGATTTTACCACAATTTTTACCAGTTCTGGAAAACCGGCAGAAGGAAATATTCGGACGGGTTACGAAGGAGTTTCCGGGCATTAAGGCCTGCATCTGGTCAACCAAATGGATCCATGAGTTCATGCTTCACCAACCCGGCAGGTCATTCAGCATTCTTGAAGTCGAAAAAGGCAGTGAGAAAATCGTGTTCAATCACTTGTTGAATAATAAGATGAGAAATATCCTTTTGCGGCCTGATCCTAATCAGCTGGATAATTACATCAGCCCGAACTCCGATACGGTCGTGGTCCGTCCATTGATTTCCAAATCACCCGTTCAGAAAATAGGTACTTACACAGTGCCCCTCATTGAAAAAATCCTGGTTGATCTGTATGCGGATACAAAGCTGTTCACACTTTTTCAGGGTGGTGAACTGGAATTCATTTTTAGCAGCGTCCGGGAAAAATATTCGGTTAATGAAACCCGGATGCTTAATTATGCGGCAAGACGGGGGAAAAAGCAAGATCTGGCCTTGTTTATTGAACGACTAACCAACCATTCAAATTCTATTAGC
>CAIXKO010000823.1 GCA_903919925.1 uncultured Bacteroidota bacterium
AATGCTGGCATAATACTTTTCCTCATCCCGAAAAACAATCGAAGCAATACCCGTAATGCCCGGATGCACATGGTTGATTTTCGATTCATTTTGATGACCGTTTGATTTCGATTTTAGCAACCCAAAGACCGATGATTTCATACATCGCATCGGTAACCACAATCAGTTGATGGACAGTACCAAACAATCTTTTGTATTCTTGTGCCTCCTGAAAAGTATTTTCCGGCTTATCTGACAATAGCAGATCCGTGGAATCCACCCCCAATACCATCGCTGCATTCGCCAAAATTCGGGCCTGACTCTTCTTTAGTTTCCCGCCGTAACCGGAACAAACCAACTTACTTCTGGGAATCATCCTGTGCAGGCGGATACCTTCACACAACCTTCCAAGCGCATTTAAACTCAACTGATTGTTAGCCGGCAGATTGGGATCATCGCTGTGCCCCGCACCCAGCACAATAATATCCACAGGCTTTTCCAAAGGAATTATGGTATTAGTATCCAATGGTTTAAACCCTTTCTCCAAGCCCGAAACCAGCGCCCCTGGCAAAAATGGAGTCGAAATCAGCATCAACCATATCCCCGCCCCTAATAATACCCTCCCACCGGCTTTTCGCTTTTTAAACGCAAAAAGTACGGCCCCAATTACCACCACCAACCAAAACACCACCAAAGGCATTAACACAGCACCAACAATTAAACGCATAATATCCTGAATATCAAAACCTAAATAAACATACAAATATCAACCTGCATCATGGTTCCCGAGGAATACCCAATAACCGCTTTTTCTAACTTATCCAAAAAAAACTTGTGCCCATTGGTGAAAACAATTTGTGCCCATTTGTGGATAATTCTTCACCATCATCATCGATCCTCTTTTATGAAATTTTCGTATATAACCGAATATTTAATACAATATTTTCGTATATAATCCTAAATTTCACCTATATTTGTTTCTGGAAAATAATATTGATATGATAACCAGGGATATATACGAAGGTGTGCAAAAAAGATTATTCCAGGGAAAAGCTATTCTCCTTACCGGTCCTCGCCAGGTGGGAAAAACAACTTTCCTGAAACAGCTTATCGCCGGAACCGTCGGACAGCAGGTTCTGTCACTAAATTGCGATGAGCCCGACATACGGATCGCTTTGGAAAATGTGACTTCCACGCAACTGAAGGCTCTGATCGGAAAGCATAAACTTATTTTGATCGATGAGGCTCAAAAAGTCAGCAACATCGGGATAACTCTTAAGCTGATGGTGGATAATATGGAGGATATTCAAATTATTGCAACTGGTTCGTCGGCCTTTGATCTGAGAGACAAACTGAATGAACCTTTAACCGGACGAAAATTCGAGTATCGACTATTTCCGTTCTCGTCGAATGAGCTGATTTCCCATACCTCCATTCTAGAGGAACGACGTTTGCTGGAGCAAAGGCTCATCTATGGCATGTATCCCGATGTGGTCAACCATTCATCCGATGCGATAACTTTATTGAAAGAATTAACAAACAGCTACTTATTCAAGGATATTTTCGCCTTGCGCGATCTCAGGCGCCCCGATGAATTAGCCAGATTGCTCACTGCCCTTGCATTACAGGTGGGAAATGAGGTGTCGTACAACGAATTGGGACAAACACTGGGAATTGATAAAGAAACGGTTGAGCGATATCTGGAATTGCTGGAAAAAGTGTTTGTGGTTTTCCGGTTGAACTCATTTAGCCGCAACGTGCGTAATGAACTAAAAAAGAGCAGGAAGGTATACTTCTTCGACAATGGGGTCCGTAATGCCGTAATAAACAATTATGCACCGCTTGCACTCCGTAATGATACCGGAGCGCTATTTGAAAATTTCTTCATAAGTGAAAGGAGGAAATATATCGATTATCAGTGTATTTATGCCAATACCTTTTTCTGGCGCACCCATGCCCAGCAGGAAATCGATTATATCGAGGAACGCAACGGCGTACTGTATGCTTTTGAAATAAAATGGAAAGAAAATAAAAAGTGCAGGTTACCCGGTGCTTTTGCCGAAGCTTATCCTGATCATGCTTTTGAAATAATAACCCCTGCCAATTACCTCAATTTTTTAACCCTTGCAGAAATATAAGCCAGATCGGCAGCGATAACGTAATATCCGGAATTTAATACCTAATTTTACGCCAATATTAGGAATACGTGTCATGAAAAATCGCCAATTGTTTTCCTGACCATACCTATATTTCCATCGAGGATCCGATCCTTAGGTCAGGTTATGCAAACCTTACCGCTTCACAATGGAACAAGTTGTATCCTCGGGCCATTCTTGATGAGGTTCAGAAAGTTCCCGCTCTCTTCGAAAGCCTGAAATCAGTATATGACCAGTTCCCTGATCCCCGATATATTCTCCTGGGATCGAGCCAGCTATTACTATTGGATAAAGTACGGGAGAGCTTGGCAGGCCGGTGCCAGATCCTGGAAATGTATCCGCTCACAATACCGGAACAACTTACAGATTCCTGGGAAGATCCGGTAAAACCA
>CAIXKO010000824.1 GCA_903919925.1 uncultured Bacteroidota bacterium
ACAGGCCGTAAATCCGCCAGGCCGACCATCCATGCGGGGAACTCATCAGGTTTGGGAAGGAAAGAATATCGTACTGCGATTCCCAATACCGCAGGCTGCCCCCGTTCATGCGGCTATCCGGAATCAGCAGCTGCGAGAGCGATCGGTGGCCCTTCCGCAAGTATTCAGCCGCATCGATATACTTCTGACGTTGGCTTTCCGGAATCAGCGTGGCATACATGGATATCTGTGTATACGAACAGGCAATCATTCCGTCCTCATAAGTCATCTCACCCTCAGTCTGTACGTCGTCGCCATGAAGTACCAGTTCATCAATGGCCCGGCCAGCCGAAGCGAAGTGCTTTTGATAGCGCGATTTCCATAATGATGATGATTCCGACAAAGGACGTTCAGCTTCCGCAACTTCCATAAACGACTTTGCGATATAAACCACGGAAGTATAATGTGTTTTACCATTCCGGTAAGCACCGGTTGAATCCTGGTTTTTCATCAGAAAATCGCACATAACAGAGGCCTTTACCAGATAGCCGGTATCCTGGGTAACCTCATATAAATCAGCCAACAGCGAAACCATGCAGGCGGTGTTCTGAATCCTGTTGGTAATATCCCAGGTATCCCAAAGTATTTTCGATTTTGGATTGCCTGCCTCATCATACATCAATGGGAATATTTCGTTAAACTTTTTAAGGCTCGCCTTCATTAAGTCCGGATCCGGAAAATACTTCTGGGCCAGAAACATGGAGAAAAATCCATACCAGCTTTCCGTATGCGAGCCACCCTTTGGCTCCTGAATAAGCGCATTTTGCCGGGCCTTGTCAAGATACCACGACCAGGGCTGCCGTACCGTAAAAGTGGCACCTGATATCTTATTGTTTTCCCCTGTCACCATAAGACTGTACTTACCGATGCCGGAATCGGGCCGGTAGGTAATTAAGTTGTCCTTTATCCCGGTATTCTGCCTGGTATTATCGGGCCTGATCATAACAGCCGATTTTACTTTTCCGGTGAGCGAAATTGAAAAAACCTCTCCTTCGGTCAGCGTATAAAGTGGAGCATCAATCATTGGAGCCTCGCAACTGCGCGATGCGATTCCCTTCACCTCTGAAAGATCATTACAGAGTTGGAAATGTATGGTCCAGGTTTTTTCCTCTCCTGCTTTGAGTGAATGCAGATTTTTCGGATGCCTCTCAGGCAACGGAAGGGTATGAAGCAGATCGATATTTGCGGTAAAGATCCGGTGCTGGCCGGTTTTATAGTCATAATGCCAGGAGGCTGCCGCATCGGGCGAGGAAATCACCAGTATCTCCCCTTTTGGATTCATCAGGTAACCCCAGAAATGAGTAGCCTCGCAACGTAAAAGTGTAGGGAAAAAAACATCGTTCCAGTGTGGGAATGAATCCATCTCCATATTAACACCCAATTTAAGGCTTAAGGAAGGGAATTCTATTTCGGTTGATTTTCTGTTTTTAACAGTGATAATGGCAGCCACAGCATTACCTTCCAGATGGTAATTCAAGCGCATATCCAGGGTATCGGTTTTGCCGGAGAAAGATAATTCATTTGGCCCGGTGCCTCCCGATTCAGTCAGAACCATCCGCTTCTCAGACAGGAACAGTGCCGGTCCGCGATGCTTTTCATCTGCCCGGAACTCCACCGTTTTTTGATTCCCGTAAGTAAAGTTTTTAATGCATCCTCCGGCATCAATATCCAATTTCAACCTGTCATTCTGCAAAACAAAATTTTGCGTTTTTGCATCCGGTTTAATGCAAAGCAATGCAGCCATCAAAAACACACAAACACGTGCCATAAGATTAAAAATAAAAACCGAAGATAACTTTATTGTGAATCCATTTCAAATCGGCCAACTTGCAATATATTCGTAGAGATTTAAACCAGTAGAAATTTACCAGACTACATCATGAAATACATCAACCTGTTTCTTTCGTTACTAGCCGGGCTGCTGCTCAGTGCTTGCGGGCCCGCCGGCAAAGAATATCATGTGGCAACAAACGGCAGCGATGCTAATAACGGATCGGCCGGAGCGCCTTATAAAACCATTATGGCAGCCGCTGCTGTGGCACAGCCGGGCGATATGATTACGGTTCATGCCGGAATTTACCGCGAGCTCATAAACCCGCCGAGGGGTGGAACTTCCGATAGTAAGCGGATTACCTATCGTGCAG
>CAIXKO010000825.1 GCA_903919925.1 uncultured Bacteroidota bacterium
GGACTGAATAGTTACTTTTAAATCCTTTTCAAAGCAAATTGGATCCTGCAAGTGCCATCGGTACAGGCTCCACAGGTTGGGCAATTCGCCCTCGGTTGAGGTGGCCAGGGTGGTACCCGCCGATGCCGTTGTATAGGATTCCGCAAAACCATAACTACCTAAAAAGTAATCTTCAGTACCTGTGCCACAAATAGTTGGAAATTCGGCATCGCCATCCATAAAGAATTTGACCTCTCCTTCGCCAAACCAGCCTTTGGAGGTCAGCTGTGTCCAGGCTAGAAAGGTGCCTACATAACGGCCCTTGCCTTTAACATTATCGAGAATCACATAAGGATTTTGCGTACTTGTATTGGCGCGACGCCATTGGGCATGAAAATAGCCTGATTTTTTGGGAACCGGGGTCAGTGCATAAGTAATTTGGAAAGCCAGGAGCTCCAGGTCTCTTGCTCCCTCATTGGTAAAGGTTACTTTGGCGTGGCGCCTGAAAGGCATTGGCCAGTAGCAGTTTAAAGCATTTTGCGGGTTCACGGTAACCACCTGTGAATTAACACGCGCAAACTTTTCATGACCAACGGCAAAAAAATCCGGAGCCGGTACCTCGATCGATGGATTGGTTTCTTCATCCCAGTAAACCCTGATGATATTTGCCCGGCTAAGCCCTTCCACCATCCAGATATGCTGAATCATTCCCGGTCCTTTAACATCCATGAGGGTAACTGTTTCGCCGGCATTTACGCGCAGAAACGGTTTAACTTTCCAGCCCTGCCCAAGGTCGTCTGCCGCACGGGCCGATGCAGCTGGCTTAGTTTCCGAAGGATTTGGAATGGCCATACCACCCATTCCCTTTTCGCCGGTAAGATTTTCGGCAGAAATCGAACGGGTTACCGTGTTATCGAGCAAAGGCAAGCCGGCTAATCCTGATGGAACCGGGGCATTGCTATTGTTGCATCCACCAATAAATAAAATCAAACTAAATAATAAAACCACCAAACTAGTTTGACGAAATGAATTAATTTGCATTTTTTTCATAATATTTACTATTAATCGTGCACCCAGGCACGGAATCCACTAATTTCATTCTTTTGTACAATAATTCCAAGTTTTCCCGACCAGTTTAATCTTTTCAGCATCACCAGGTAATCATTCAGGTAGGCTTCCAGGAGATCCCTTTTAAATACTATTCTAACCGTACTGAATTCACTGAATTCGATGTCCCTGTTCACCCTGACCTTGATTTGCAGATTTGATCCATCGTGGTTCATTGTACCGAAAACAGCTTCATTTTTGTTAAACATCAAAACATAGCCGGAATCTAATCCAGCATCAAAATAATAGCCAACCGGATATTTTTCACACGCATCCGCTGCAAGTTTTATTTTCGACTCAACCACTCCTACGTCATTAGTATTAAAGGCATTACTAAAAAGATGTACCGATTCATTCTTTCCGCCACTATTCTCTAAAATAAGTTTTATCCTTTTATCCTTTAAAAGATTATTCTGTTCCCACCATTTCAACCGGAGTATTCCTTCCTGATCAATTTCAACTTCTTTTAGCGGAGCCGAAAAAATAGTATCCTTTCCGGTATAGAAATGGTTAACGAGTACCCCACGGTTCTTCAAGGTTTTATCAGTTGGAGGATTATGAAAAAACCTGGGAAAATAAATATCACAGCCTTGCCCAAACATATTCGGGTTCTTTTTTTGAGCTAAAAAGGGACCTTCAGGTTTTTCGGCTACTGCAATTCTTCCTTCGCTGACCGTTATGTAATACTTATCCGATATTTTTTGAATTCCCCCAAGTTCCCCGCTGATATCACCTGGAACCGGAGGGAGGGCTGTCCAGGATATACCGTCCTTACTTTCGGCAAATCCAAAGCCACAAACCGGAAAAGGGAATTTTTCAGCAACCGGATCGGCAGTAAAATACCCATAGAAAGAACCATCCTCCCGGGTAACACAATCAATACAATCCCATCTACCTTTAGGCTTATACCATATATCATCTTGAATAAATCGATATGAATCAGGCACTTTACTCCAATCAACCAAATTTTCAGAGGTAGCAAACATGATATCCTGCTTATCGCCAAACCATTCGGAATAATTCATGATCCACCTGGGATGATTCTTAAAATCAGGAGCCTCAATGATATGCCCTGTACCCATCCAGGTTGTTCCTTTTCGGGGTTCAAGCATTCGGCCAACTTCCTTCCAATGAACGCCATCGGGGGATGTCATTAACTCAAAACTATCCCATTTTCCCGGAATTCCTGCCAGGTAGTACTGATAATAAACTCCTTTATAAAAATAAAGCCAGGTGTCCCATAACTGACCAATTCTTTTAGGTGTATAAAACCCGGCCTGCAATGCTTCAGGTTTCCAATTATCCTTTGAAAGGCTCAGTGAATCAGGAGCTTTGTGATTATCTGCATCAAATATTTCCTGTGCATTCAGAGTGAAATTGAACGATGAGTACAGAATCCAAAAAAACAGTACCGTTTTCATTATAATAATCTATTTATTAGTACCCAAAATCCGAACCGGACCTATCAATCCCGACTCCTGAATATCGCCGGTGCTATTGTTAATCAGGTTGGCGACTCTCACTTTGATATCGTTTTTGCCGGATTTAACCGCTGCAGAAATATCAAAAACATAAGGGCCCCACAGCCGTGATCCAACCGGCTGGCCATTTACCCAAACCTCGGCAACATGGCAAACCTTACCCAGGTCGATAAACGTTTGTTTTTCAATCTTATCGATATTTACAGATTTAGCATATTCCAAAACACCGCTGAATTTTTCTGCGTCTTTAGCTAAAGATTTCCAATCTCCGAGCGATTTTGACGACCATCCGGATGAAACCTTTTGAAGCGATGAAGGAACTTGCATGGCAGGCTGGATAGCAGGATCATAGCTCAAATTCCAGGTACCGGCAACCTCCATGATTATATGTGGCTCCGGACTTTCCATCACCGGGTTTTCTGATGAGGTGGGATCAAACACGAGCCAGTAAGCCTCAAGAGGTTTGAAGGTTAGTTTTATCAGGCTTCCGTTATTGTTTTTAACGGAAGAAACGGGCCGGGATTCTCCTGTTTCGCAGTCCCAAATTGATGCGCCTCCTGAAACTCCATTGATTTTAACCTCACAAATCTGCTTTTGATCATTGTTATTAACGAGCCAGAAAAAGTCTTTTCCATCGATCCGGCGATGCAGCTGCAACATTGGAAAGGCACCGGACGCAAACTGAACCTGACTTTGCAAACCAGGGGCACCAGCATCGAGCAATTCCTTGAGGCTCAGGGCGCATATTGAAAAAGTAGGTGCAGATTTCAGCTGATCCATCAGTTTCTTCATTTTCGGATCGTTCATTCCATTTTCCGAAGATCCCTTTGGCAGCTCACCCATTGAATAAACCCGGCCACCAGTTTTTGCGAAATCAACGATCTTTTTAGCAACATCGAGCGTCAGAATTTCCAATTGAGGCAAAACAATTGTTTGGAAAGAAAAAGCACCGGTCATCAATTTGCCGTTTTGTACGGTCATTTTATTCAGATAGAACTTATCGCCAATCAAAAACTCAACGCGGGCATTAGTCAGATCGCCTATTGCGCCCGCATACACCTTATCGATTTCGTTTATGCGTTTGCCATTCGGAATTTTCTCATCAAACGCCCACATCCCGTTATCGTCGAGCAGTGGTGCGTTAGCGTTGATCCAGGCGGTTTCCATCGGATTATAGAGAAGAACATCCGGAACGGTTGATCCCATGGAATTGATATAGCTTGCCCGGCGGGTAAAATCGGTCCAGTGATGCAACCATGGGAACATCGGATTTTCAGTGTACCAATCAGGTGGCCAAGGATTTCCCTTTAATTGGCGGGAGGTGAACACCCCGTGCGGAATCACATGACTAACGCCCCAGGCAGTAAAAGCGTTTACACTTTGTTTAAGTAACGATGGGGTAAAGCAGCCCCAAAGACCTTTTCCGGGTTCAAAATCGCTGGCACCCAGAACTTCGCTGGCAAAGCGCACATTTTCAAACTCCGATACCGACTGTGGTTCTTTAAAATCATGTACGCGCAAAGCCTTTAAACCCAGACAATCTTGCCCAGGCATAGTGAGTGCCCGCAGCAATTTAAGGTGATCACCAACGCAATTCACCTGGGGTTGAATACCCTCTTCCCAAACGTGAGCGGTGGTGTACATTCCCCGCTTTTCATGCCAGTTGGTTAAATCACGAAACACGCCGGCGTACAAGTCGGATACCAGATCGAACCACTCCCAGCGTGATCTTGCAAAGAGTCCTTCCTCATCAGTATCGAGCATAAGCGGTAGGCTCAGCCGGATATCACGGCCATGGCGTGCCTGAAAAGAACTATCGAGAGATCCCGACCAGGCCAGTTGCCAACCATAATCGCCTTCATGGTCAATAAAATCTCCGGGAATTGATTTACCCATTTTATCGCCATATCGTTGTGCATAAGGTTCTAATGCAACTTTAATAAATGCCGGCCCCAATCGGTTATCAATACTGTTACTTTGCTGTCCATCGGCTGCCCCGGCATGGAAATATTTACGAAACACATAAATTCTCCACATTTCGCCGGGCGGCACTTTCCAGGAAAATGAGCTCCCCGCCCCTATTTGCTGAATTGATTTACTTAGAATTACCGCTGGCTTATAAGGTTCAGCATTGGTAACCGCCGTCCAGGGACCGTCGCCCGCATTGGCAATTTCCTTTGCTGGTTTCCAGCCAGTAGCATCAAATCCAGGAAGTTCCCATCCTTTTTTTGGTAACAACGAAGTTAACCAGGTTTGCCCAGTGGAAACCTCCATGGTTTTACCATCCTCGAGGGTTATCGACAATCCTGCAATTAATCCAAACAACCCGTCGAGGTTATTGCATTCAATTGCCAGTAGGTTTTTCCCTGAAATCAGCACTTTCGATAAATCGATTGAAAGCGGGTTTTCCCAGTTGTTGTTTTCTCCGGCCAGCGTTCCGTTAACAAATAGGGTAAAAGTGTTATCGGCTGTAATTCTGATCGTTGCCATAGCTACTTTTCCACTCAAAGGAATATCAAATGAGGTTCGGAACCAGCAGGAGTGCTTGACTTCTTTTGCATCGGGATGCCATATCCATTTTCCCAAAGCCGGAGGTGCGATAGACTTTTCCACTGGTTTGGTGAGTTGGGCTGCGATGGTAAAATATGATTCCGGTACTTTTACCTCGGTCCCGCCATCTGCATCAATAATTTTCCAGCTCAGTGATTCGGCCCTGAGCTCCGGATATTGTTTTAAAACCCTGCCATTGGCCTGAAAACTGGGCCACCAATATTCATCGCAATATCCCAGGTATTTCTTTTGTTTTTCGGCTTCGGCCAAAGCTGCGCTAAATGATTGGAACCATTTATTGCCCAGCCATTCGGAGTCGGGCAGGTTTGGCGTGCCCACCATGGAATGACGTGCGTGAGCATATCCGGGATTGAAACCCTCAGAACCCATTACCCTTGACATTTCAGCCATTTTATCCGGATTCAACGGCTCATCCCAAAACCAGAACACAAATGGTGCATAAATCATATCGGGATTGCTGAAATTCTTTTTCAGCACATCGAAAGCTATGGGCTGTCGCTGCCCGGCATTCGGGGGATTAGTTGATTTTACAGGAACAGTTTTCAATGGCTGATCTGAAGAACAACCCAAAAACATCACCAAAATCAGGGTGATGAAAAATTCGGAAAAAAATCGGTATGCGTTCATCTAATTAAAATTTGATATTCATCAATCAACATCTCATAATTATTAATCACCTTCTCTGCGGTCCTCTGCGTAATCTTTGCGTACTCTGCGGTAAAAAAAAGATTTAACCGCAGTAAACGCAGAGGTTTTCGCAGTGGCCGCGGAGGGTTATTTGCGGATGAATTGAAACCAGTCTACCTTAAACAGATCGCTGCCATCGCCTGAAAACCGCAGCCAGATAGCATGAACGCCTTTTACTTGCTCTGTTTTACAGGTTAGAAGGGTCCATTTATTCCCATCTCCGTTTCCGGGAACAGCAATATTTCCAATTGATTCGCCCCAGGGTGTATCGATGGCAATATCA
>CAIXKO010000826.1 GCA_903919925.1 uncultured Bacteroidota bacterium
CAGGATGTCGGAATTTGCGCACTAACCATACACGGCCGTACACGGGCACAAATGTATTTGGGAGAGGCGGACTGGACCCTAATCGGGGAGGTGAAAAATAATCCGAGAATGCATATTCCAATTATCGGTAATGGCGATATCGATACACCCCAAAAAGCCAGGTTAGCATTTGACCGTTTTGGGGTTGACGCAGTTATGATTGGCCGTGCAGCTATCGGCAGACCCTGGTTGTTCAGGGATGTGAGGCACTATCTGGATACCGGAAAGTTGCTGCCTCCAATCTTAGTAAAAGAACAGGTTCAGCTGGTACATGAACATATTGAAATGTCATCGGTTGATCGCCAGGAGATAAGGGCCGTGAGAAGTATGAGGCGCTTCTTTTCAGTATATTTCAAGGGATTACCCGATTTTCGTGACACTCGTGTAAAACTGCTGCGGGCAGAATCATTTGATGAGGTGAACGCTTTGCTGAATCTGATTACGGAAAGATGGGGGCATTTGCCAGCCTATTCTTCAGCCGAATCGGTGTAAAAATATCGTTTCTTCAATACCCGAAGCGGTACCCAAGCCGCAAAATATCCGATTACCCCAACCAGCATCATAACCAGCAAAAAATCGGTCAGGAGCATTCTTACCGGATAAACATTTACTACAAATGATCCGGAATTTGGAAAGCGGATGATTCCGAATTGTTGCTGGATCAAACAAACAAGAGCACCCAGAATCAGCCCGATCAGCATTCCCACACCGGTAACCAGGAGTCCTTCCCACAGGAAAACCTGTCTGATCTTAATCTGACTGGCACCCAAGCTTCTTAATGTCCGCATATCAGCTTTCTTCTCAAGCATCAGTAGGGTTAATGATGAAATAGTATTGAAGGAAGCTACAATCAGGATAAAGCTTAAAATCAAAAAGATGGCCCACTTCTCAGATGACATAACCCGATAAAAATCAGCATGCTGACCCAGACGGTCCACAATTTTAAAATCTTTGCCCAGCACAACTGAAATTTTATTAATAATCTCCTGTGTTTGGCGGGCATCGGTCACCTTTAATTCAATACCACTGACTTCACCTTTTGCATAATCGAAAAACTCACGAGCAAAATCCAATGGTACAATCAGATATTTGGAATCATAATCCTGCTGAACGCCAAAAACACCAGATGGGAACAGATATCTATGATTAATCGCCTGGAGCGGGTTTAACATAATACGCCCGGTTCTCTTGGGAACATAAACGTGTATCGGATTAATAAAATTGAGTCCTATGCCGAGTTCCCCGGCAAGCTCCTTGCCGATAACCCCCATTGGCGTATCCCCCGGAGTGAGACGGACTTCCCCGTCAACCAGCAATGAATCAATACCGGAAACCTGCGTAAATTCAGGTCCCACTCCTTTGATTGTGGCAATTGCCTGGCGGTCGCGATATTTTAACAACGCATTCTCCTCAACGATCTGGCAATAGTTTGCCACCCCCGGCATAGCGCCTAACTGATTAAGTAAAACTGAATCGGCATTAAAAGTTTTCCCTTCCAGGGCGGTGATCTTTATATCGGGATCGAAAGAACTGAACAGTGACCGGATCAGGTGGTCCAACCCGTTAAAAACGGAGAGGACGATGATGAGCGTCATGGTTCCCAAAGTGATTCCGGCAACCGAGATCCGTGAAATCCAATTGATGATGTGCCTTGAACGGCGCGCCTTGAAATATCGGAAAGCGATAAAAAAGGGCAGGTTCATTTTTTCAATAAATCACTTATCTTTTCCACATAATCCAGTGAGTCATCTACATAAAAACGCAGTTCAGGAATATGCCTCACTTGCTTACCGATTTTCAGGCCCAATTCATATCGGATCATTTTTGTTTGGCTCTCCATGAGTTCAACTACTTCTGGCGCTTTTGATGAAGGAAATACACTAATGTAGGACCGGGCCTGACTCAAATCAGGGCTTATCCTTACCTGAGTTACTGAAATCATGCTTCCTGGCCCGGCAAAACCGGTTTCCCTGCGGAAGTATTCGGCCAATTCCTTTTGGATCAGCCGGGCTATTTTCAATTGTCGTGTGGTATCCATTTTATGGTTCTCCTTGCTGGTTATTCGATATCAAAGGTAATCAAACCAGTCTAAACAGGAATTTCTATCTTTGCGACCGTTTATTCAGAACAATATCAGCATGAAAGAAACTGTATTAAGTGGAATCCGATCGACCGGAAACCTTCATTTAGGGAATTATTTTGGCGCAATCCGCAATTTTGTACGGATGCAGCATGAGTATAACTGCTATTTTTTTGTGGCCGACTGGCATTCGCTCACTACACATCCCCACCCGCGGGATCTTCATGCCAATGTAAGAACGGTGCTATCGGAATATCTGGGTTGCGGTATTGATCCTGAGGTTGCTACGCTATATATCCAAAGTGATATTCCTGAAATTGCCGAACTGTACTTATTGATGAACATGAATGCATACATCGGCGAACTGGAACGTACCACCACATTTAAGGAAAAGATCAGGAATCAGCCGGATAATGTTAATGCCGGTTTGCTTACTTACCCGGTTTTGATGGCAACCGATATTATTATCCATAAGGCAAACAAAGTTCCGGTAGGCAAGGATCAGGAGCAGAATATCGAGATGGCGCGGCGCTTTGCCCGGCGGTTTAATACCATTTATGAAAACGAATACTTTCCGGAACCGGAGGGATTCAGTTTCACTAAAGATCTGATTAAGATACCTGGCCTGGACGGATCGGGCAAAATGGGAAAATCGGAAGGTAATGCGATTAATCTTGCAGA
>CAIXKO010000827.1 GCA_903919925.1 uncultured Bacteroidota bacterium
CCGGCATTGACCAAAACATCTCCGCTGGTTCCGGATTTTCCGGTTGCTGACGTAGCAGTGAATTTACCCGTCCCGGTGGTTCCTGAATACTTCATTGAGCCGGTGAGGGTGGCAACTCCTGACACAAAATCTCCGGCACCATTCAGCTTATTGGTTCCTGAAAGACCAGTTATTGAGCCCACGAGCGTGGCAACAGTTATCGTTACGTTGTCAGCCGATGCATCAAAATTTGTGATAATATTATCCGATACGTCCTGAGCCTCAAGCTGGTTAGTGGTTCCGGTAAAAGATACCCCATTTTTCTGCGGGCTCTCCAAAACAAATTGGAAATGATGCAAGGCACCAAACCCAATCGTTACGCTACCACTTGTACCTGTCATTCCTCCTGTTGCTGATGTTGCAGTGAAAGTTCCGGATCCGGCGTTCCCGGTATAAATCATGCCGAGAGTGGTAAGGTTGGCAATACCACTGGTAAAATCGTTTACTGAAGTTAATATATTTGTTCCGGATAAACCTGATATTGATCCGGTTAGCGGTGCAACTGCTGCAATAGTTACATTATTGTCCGAAGCCTCAAAATCAACCGCCGTATTGCCATAAGCATCAAAAGCGGTAATTGTGTTGGTACCGGTAAAAGCAGCAGCATTGGTTTGTGCAGCACCTAAACTCATCACTAAGTTGCTGGCCGGTGCATTCGAAACAACCACTGTCAGCCGGTCATCACCGGTAGTGGTTATAGTACCTTGTGCGGCAACTATATAAGCAGTTTCAGCCTTGTACAATTTCATAAAGCCATTGGCCCCTGAATGTACGGTTGCAACACCGGCAGTGAATGTTATGGATGTAGGATCACCAAATGGAACAATCGCACCGGTATTGCTAGTTATTGTTGGAGCAGTAGCCGGACTTGATGATGAATTGGCACCCGAGAAAATAAGGCTCTTTGCCCCTCCAAACCCTGCAACAGTATTACCACCAGCATCAGTAGCCGTAATGGTCAGGTCCTGTCCATCTCCCGCTACCTGGGTCGCACTACCGGTAATAATGAATTTTGCAGCTTCTCCTAACTTGATTTCAACATCACCACTTGTACCCGTAATGCCATTAACTGAAGTGGCAGTAAAGGTACCGGTTCCGGTATTACCGCCATATTCCATGCCAAGTGTGGTTAAGTTTGCAACACCCAGATCGAAGTCCAGTGCATTGGTTAATTTATCCACACCCGATAAGCCGGTGATCGCTCCGGTTAATGGAGATACCGGCGCTATGGTAACATTATCGGCTGAAGCATCGAAAGTAGTAACTGTTTGATTTAAAATATCCTGAGCGGTCAGGGTGTTGATTTCCGTAAAAGGAACCCCTGAATATTGCGGTGTAGCCAGCGTAAGTTGAAAATGGTGAACTCCCGTTTCTCCAATGGCAAATTCACTGAACGAGCTGATCCCGGTGGCCTGAGTCGAAGTTGCGGTGCGGGTCCCGTTAGTTGGGGCCGTCCAGGTTCCAACGTCCAGTTTCCTGACCACAAAGTTTGCGGTGGTGGCGCTTCCCTGAATATCCCCCGCAACAAACGTAAAGGTTGGACTGCAAGTAACAAAGGTGACCCCGTTATTAACAATCGTCCATTTACGGTTTACATATTTTGTTTGACTGATTCCTGATGCTGCAGGTGGTGCTGAAACTGCTGTGGTAACATCAAGATACCCGGAACCACCGGTGGCCCCGGCAAAAAGAACGGTTACCGGCGTATAGTTGGTTGCATCTCCAATATCAAATGGTTCCGATAAATCGGTTGTCGAAGGAATATCCCTTCTGAGCGTTCCATAAACATATTTTCCCGAGCCGGCACCTGAAACAGAAGCTGCCGATCCCAATATCAGAACATTAGCTCCTGTGGAAATTTTTCCGTTAGTAAAAGTCAGCACTCCGTTTACCGTTCCGTTGTTTCCAAGTGATGCTCCATTGGTATTATTCAGGGTAAGATTATTGAAAGTGGTGGATGACGTGCCTCCCACTGACTGTGATAAGGATCCGTTCAAATTTACCGTTCCGCTATTATCAGTAAAAGTTCCATCGTTAGTAAATGCTCCCGTGAGGTTTAACGCACCCGATGTTGATTCCAATGATCCGGCGCTGATAGTAAGTGCCCCTATGGTAATCGTTCCTGTCCCTAAGCTTAACTGACCCGATCCGGCCTTTTCCAGATTCTGTCCTCCGGTTATACTCCCGCCTATCGTCAGATCCATCGCTGCGGTTCCATCATCGGCAACTGTAAATATGCGGTTTCCCCCTAAAGCGATCGGTGCCGAAATGCTGGCACCCCCGGTTCCTGTTCCGGCAGAGGTTACTGAAATATCGCCCCCCAGATTTAATATACCGGAACCGCTAATGACCGAACCTGCTGCTGCCCCGCACTCCAAAACTACACTGGAAGGTTTGGTTGTGGTACCGATATTAAATGACCCCAGGCCAAAAGTTGATCCTGCATTAACGGTGAGCACTCCGCTCATATTGGTACTTGCCGTAAGATTCACCGTATTTCCCGGGTTATTGAAGGTGATATTGGCAGGGGTATTCTGGTTCAATCCATTTCCGGAGGACTGACCTCCCGTACCATTATATATATAGTTAGCACCTGCAGTGTAGGTTCTGGTGCCTGTAACCTGAATATTTCCGCTTGCACCGCTGGTGGTGATACCGGCTGAGGAAGTAACACCCAAGGTAGCACCTGCCGATAAAGTAAAGGTTCCGCCACCTGTGATAGTTGTGGTTGGTGAATCCATTTGCAGGGTGGAACCCGAATTAACATTGAAGTTGATTCTGTTTGAAATGGTTCCGCCGGAAGTATATATTTGGACACCTGACTTTTTAAAAGCAATTAAACCACTTCCACTGTTTGTCTCAGTAATAGTTCCGCTGGTATGCGTAAAGTTACCTGTAACATTTAAAGTCCCAATATTTGCATCCTCTGACATCCTTAATTCTCCAGTTGCAATATCA
>CAIXKO010000828.1 GCA_903919925.1 uncultured Bacteroidota bacterium
AAATCACCACCCCTGGGCCGGATGATCACATGCAGTTTAATCGAAAGCTTTTTTCGGGCGAGCTCAATAGTTGCCATACCGGGAGTGGTTCCTCCTTCATACAGGTTATCGCACAACTCCACACGAAAGGCTCCCCCCTCCTCAGCTGCTATAGCTGAAGCAAGTGAACCGGCACAGACTTCAAGAATTGGTTTATTCATATTTTTTTGCTTCAAGAACGGTAAAATCCTGCTTTTCAGAAAATTCTTTCAGGGTAAGCTTAACGGTATACTTCCCCGGATCAATATAGGTTTTATATTGAAAAAAATAAGCCTCCGGAACTTCCATTTCTTTAACCACTCCATCCCAGCGTATCTGATTAAACCCTTTGGTTCCGGCAACTTCTTTCTCCCAAATAGGTTTTATTCCTTTGTTAATCCTGATAGTAGCAGGACCATCGGATTCCTGCCACCAGGTTATTTCCGTTTTTTGAACACTCTTTTCATTATAATCGCGGTGGGTATCATTTTTCCATGGGGCCATTAATTCAGGTATTTCAAACAATCTGTTTGCAGGTTGGGCACCGTTGGTAAAAGCATCATGTATCGGTTTCAGATTCATTTTATAGATTCCGCGCCCATGTGTTCCCGCCACTAAATCGAGCTCCCGTTCCTGAATTACCAAATCTGAAATAACTGTTGGAGCCATGTTGCTGCCCAACAAGGACCAGCTGACTCCACGGTCAACAGAAAGGAAAACACCACGATGCAAACCGGCATACAGAAAGTTTTGATTTAAAGGATCTTCAGCAATACAATTTACGGTTTCATCAGGCAGGTTAGCCGTGATGGAAGTCCAGTTTTTTCCCAGATTTTCCGACACAAAAAGGTGGGCCGAAAGATCATCTTCATTTATCCCGGTCATGGCCAAATAGATACGATCATTGGAGAACTTCGATAAAACAACACTCCGGATATATCGGTTGGGCAAACCAGCTGATCTTTCGGTCCAGGTTTTTCCATCGTCGTCCGTAATCCATACCGATCCCTTATCCGTTCCAACCACGATTAATCCAGCTTTCACAGGTGATTCTGATAGTGCACCGGCTGCGGTGGCTTGCTTATCGGGATCAGCTGATTTTGAAAAATCGGGACTGATCAATTCCCACTTGTCACCTTTATTGGTGCTCTTAAAAAGGTAATTTCCGGCATGGTATAACACTTTGGAATTGAATTTTGATATCAGGTAAGGAGCGATGAAATTGAAATTTAATTGCTCTTTTGTCCCCTTGGGAAATTGTGGCTGAATAAAAGCTGACCGGTCGGCGGCCATATCTTTCCTGAAAATTCCGCCATGCTGCGATGAGGTATAAATAACATTTGGGTCATCAGGATCGGCCAGGGTATAACAGCCGTCGCCCCCGCTCCAGGCGTCAACCCAAATATATTTCCATTTATCGGCAAACCTGGGATTCCACTCCGTTGCAGGTCCAAAAACTGAAGCATCGTCCTGTACCCCACCATATATATTGGATGGCGATTGGTTATCAACCGAAATATCGTAGAACTCCCCCGTTGGAAGGTTGTTATAGTGCATCCAGGAGCGGCCCTTATTATAGCTGTAATAGAATCCCCCGTCGTTTCCAACGGCCAATTCCTGAGGATTCGCCGGATTGATCCAGATATCGCACTGATCGAGGTGAAAAGGAACGGCAGGGCTTGGAAACAGATGATAGACATCGCCGCCCACCAGATCAAAATGCTGACCACCATCGCTGCTGTGGGCCATTTTAACCCCAAGCAGGTATATTTCTTCATCATTTTGAGGGTTAACTGCGCAATCGGAAAAATACCATCCGATGCCTGAGTAAATCAGGAGGTCATCGGAGTGGGTACGCTTCCATGAAACGCCACCATCGATTGTTTTATAACATTCAGCTGAGCGGTTTTTATCGCGGTTGAGATTATCGGTAAAAACATACACTTTATTGGGATTCTGATAGGAAACCGCAATACCCGTTCGTCCGTTTTTATCGCCATCAGGCAGTCCACCTAAAAGCTTAAGCCAGGATGTACCCCCATCGGTACTCTTGTAAATCGCGCTCTCCTTACCATAAATACCCGGGTAGTTTTCCCATAATGATGCATAGATCACATCTGGTTTCGATGGTGAAATAACGATATCGTTAGCTCCGGTTTTGTCGTTTACAAACAAAACCTGTTCCCATGATTTTCCACCGTTCACCGACCGGTAGATTCCTCTATCAGTATTTGGGGTCCACAAATGCCCAAGTACGGCAACAAAAACGATATCAGGGTTTTGGGGATGCACCTTTATTTTGGCGATGTGCCAGGAATTTTCCAGACCGATGTGCTTCCATGTTTCCCCCCCATCATCGGATCTGAAAACGCCTGCACCCGGGAGTGTAAAATTCCTGGGCTTTTTCAGATACTCACCGGTTCCCAGGTATATAATATCCGGATTGGAAGGAGCGAGGGTGAAATCACCGACTGACAAAGCAGGCTTGTCCTCAAATATTGGCTTCCAGGATAAACCATGATCGGTGGTTTTCCAAAGGTTTCCCGATCCAAATCCGGCATACCAGGTACCCGGGCGGGAGGGATCGCATTGAACAGCATCAACACGGGCTGAATTAACAACAGGGCCCAGCGGTACCCATTGCAGCTTAAACGTTGTATTTGTCTTATGTTCCAGATACTTTGGCCACGATAACATAAGAGGATTAACCTCCTGTGACTGGCTTGAATTTGTCAGCAAAAGAGCAAAGGAGAAAATGAAAATGATTGGCTTCATGGTGGGTGATGTAGGTATTGTAGTACTGGTTCAAGTTATTTTCCGATATTTGGTGATCAGGCTTCGTTTAGGTCAGCCAGTTTCCGGATGCCAAAGTTAAAAAGTATTCATACCCTGACAGAAAAAACGAGCCTTTAAACTGGTATATCTGAGAAGACCGAAAAGTTTTACACCTTTATAGAGTTTTACAACAGAGAGGTATAGATAGTCCAAATGACAAAAAAGGAATTCATGACCGGAAAAAGCTGGATGCCCTTTATCATGCTATTGATCGGGCTGATAATCACAGTTGCAGGAACTCTTTATGTTGAGCTGGATTCTAAAACCTTGTCGCCATCGGGACCTGCCGGCATTTCAAGCGAGGGAATTCTTGTATTAACCGGTGGACTAATGGTTAGCTGCCTATTGTTTGCCCTGTTTTCCTCATTGATAAATACCCGTAAACAAGCGAATAAAATTGCAGAAGAATTAACCATAAAACTCAGTGAGAGTGAAAAACGGTATCACACCCTGGTTGAACTATCGCCAGAGGCCATTGCTGTTCACCGCCATAGGAAGTTGATATACGTAAATCCCGCAGCAATCAGAATGATCGGGGCAAAATCTGAACTTGACCTGATCGGGAAAAACATTCTCGATCTGGTTCAACCTGAAAATCATCAGCTGGTCCTAAATGGTCTTCAAAGTATTACCAGTGGAGGAATTCAGGAAAAAAGAACCGAGCGAAAACTGATCAGGCTCGATGGGACGGTAATTGACGTGGAGCTCCAGGGAACGTTGATTCATTACGACGGAGAACCGGCAATTCATGTTGCGATGCATGATATCACTTTGCGAAAGATTATGGAGAATGAGTTATTGGCCGAAAAAAAACTACTGAGTACCATTTTAGAAAATATTCCGGATCAGGTTTACTGCAAAGACAGTGTGAGCCGTTTTATTTTGGGCAATCCGTCAGCGGCATTAAATTGCGGTGTGAGTAGCTCTGAAGAAATGATTGGGAAAACTGACTTTGATTTCTTCCCTGAGAACCTGGCCAAGCAATATTTTGAAGACGAGCAATTGATCATGAGATCAGGCGATTCTCTCATCAACCATGAAGAAATTATTATCAATAAAAAAAATCAGGAAGTTCACTGGAACCTGACTACCAAAATCCCGGTTAAAGACAGCGATGGCCGGGTAACCGGATTGATTGGCATCAACCGGGACATTACTGACATTAAGTTGGCGGGAGAAGCGTTACGAAAGAGTGAAGAAAAACTCAGGGTTCTGTTCAAAACGATGCCTACCGGGTTTTATCGCTCCACTCCTGAAGGATATTATGTTGAAGCTAACCCTGCGATGGTTGAAATGTTAGGATATGATAGTGAAGAAGAATTGTTGAAAGTTCATATACCAACCTGTATATATGTTGAAGCCGCTGAAAGGGATGTTTTTGTAAAGGAGAACGAGGATTTTACCAATAATCTCGAAGTGTACCGGCTAAAAACAAAAGATAACCGGATTATCTGGGTTGAAGATAATGCAAGGTATATTAAGGATGTGAACGGGCGCACTTTGTTCCATGAGGGATTGTGCCGTGAAATTACCAGCAGGAAGCAGGCAGAAGCTGAAATAAATTCAAAGAATCTTGAACTCGTTAAGATCAACGCTGAGAAAGACAAGTTTTTTTCCATCATTGCCCATGATCTTCGCAGCCCATTCAATGCATTTCTTGGTTTTACCCGAATGATGGCCGAAAATCTGAATGAATTATCATTAGATGACATTAAGAAAATTGCTGTTGTAATGAGTAACTCGGCCACTAATCTTTACAATCTGCTTGAAAACCTGCTGGAGTGGTCGCAATTGCAAAGGGGGCTGATCAAGTTCAAACCCGTATCTTTTCTATTACTCCCAAGGGTTTCAGAATGTATTTTATCAATCATTGAGCCTGCTGACAAAAAAGGGTTAGAGATAAGCTATGATATTGCTGAAAATATTTCTGTTTTTGCTGATGCCAATATGTTTGCATCCATCATCCGTAATTTGGTTTCCAATTCAGTAAAGTTCACCCCCAAGAGTGGGAAAATCATGATACGGGCCAAAATCTCAAACAACAATTCTGTAGAAATTTCGATCAGCGATACGGGAATAGGTATGAAAAAGGAATTGATTCGAGGTCTCTTCCATCTGGATGAGAAAACAAACAGGAAAGGCACTGAAGGAGAGCCGAGCACTGGCCTGGGATTAATTATTTGCAAAGATTTTATTGAAAAACATGGCGGAACTATATGGGTGGAAAGTGAGGAAGGCAAAGGCAGTAATTTCCATTTCATTTTGCCATTGAATACAATTGCTTAGCTTCTAACATTATGGAAATGAAACTAA
>CAIXKO010000829.1 GCA_903919925.1 uncultured Bacteroidota bacterium
GACGGGAAAAAGAAAACGTGATCCTCTCCCAATAAGTGGGCCAGATCATTGTGGAAATACGCCGCCTCCTCACGCTCAGCGAGTATAATTAATCTGGATTGACGATGAACCGGAGCCAAAGCAGCCAGCAGTACTGCCGGGCTCGATCCTGTTAATCCATTCAAATGTAAGGTCTTATCTCTCTCCGAGACAAAAAAATCCCGCATCCGTGAGAGATTCGGATGTTTTGACCAAAATGCGATCAGGTCTGTATTCTTCATAATAGGCCGCAAATATAGCACAAGATAAAGTCAGGATAAAGTCACAAGATAAAGTTGGCAACCTTAAGAGTTGCCAACTCTTTCTTTTTTTCTACCTTCATCCCTCAATTTTTACCCCCAATGAAAAAACTGATCTTAACATTCCTCCCATTATTCCTCTTTTGCTCATTTGTAACTGCTCAGGAACTGTGTGTCGGTAATTACTGGACCGAGGCCCAGGGTAAAGCACATCTCGATTCTGTTCTCAGCCAGGTCAAAAGCAAGGCACAATGGCAACTCCGCGCAAAAGCAATCCGCCACCAGATTCTCGCAGGAACAGGATTAGTCGATATGCCCAACAAGCGGCCTGTCCCCAAAATAAAAACCGGCAAGGTTCATGAACTCGATGGTTACCGCGTAACCAATATGGCAATCGAAAGCATGCCGGGTTCCTGGATAACCGGAAACCTCTATGAACCAATCGGGCAAAAAGGCCCTTTTGCAGCCGTCCTTTGTCCGCACGGCCATTGGTCGAATCCCGCTGATTATGGACGCTACCGCCCGGATATGCAAAAACGCTGCGCCGTGCTTTGCCGCATGGGCGCTGTGGTTTTTGCTTATGACATGGTTGGTTACGGTGATAACAAACAAACTGCCAAACATGAAGATCCGCTCGCTCTCCAAATCCAGACCCGCAACAGTATCCGCATCGTGGATTACCTGGTGAGCCGCAAAGATGTTGACCGGAAACGTATCGCCGTCACCGGCGCTTCAGGCGGTGGAACCCAGTCATTTATCCTCACTGCAGTAGATGACCGTATCGCCGTTTCCGTACCTTGCGTACAGGTATCCGCACATTTTTTTGGTGGTTGCGTTTGCGAAAGCGGTATGCCAATACATAAATCCGGCGCCTTTCAAACCAATAACGTCGAAATTGCTGCCCTCGCTGCTCCAAGGCCCATGCTCCTGATCTCCGACGGGGCCGACTGGACAAAAAATACCCCCGTGGTGGAATACCCCTTTATCCAGAAAATCTATAAACTTTATGGAGTGGAAAACCAGGTTGAAAATGCCCACTTTGCCGCCGGACAACATGACTATGGTTTCAATAAGCGCCTGGCTGCCTATATTTTTCTGGCAAAACACCTCAGGCTGAACACTGATCCAATGCTAACCGGCGAAACCTGGATCAAAATATTAACTACCGATGAACTGAAATTTACCCCGTAACGAATAAAGCATTCTATAATTTAGGCGGTTAAATTCCTTAATTACCATTCAGTACCATGGTGAAAAAGACCAACCAACCGGCACCCAATAGCAGTTTTACCGAAATTCTGCTGTATACCACTCCAGGCGGTAAGGTGAAAGTTGAGATTTTCCTGTATAATGAGAATATCTGGCTGACGCAGGCAAAAATTGCCGAACTTTTCGCAGTGGACCGGACCGTGGTGACCAAACATCTGAAAAATATTTTCCAATCCAATGAATTACAGGCTGATTCAGTGTGTGCAAAAATTGCACTAACTGCCGCAGATGGCAAGTCGTACCCAACACAATTCTATAACCTGGATGCAATTATCTCAGTCGGTTATCGTGTAAATTCTACTCAGGCAACTCATTTCCGAATCTGGGCTACGGAGCACCTGAAGGAGTATATAATCAAGGGTTTTACCATGGATGATGAGCGGCTCAAGAATCCCAACAATATCTTCGGGAAAGATTATTTCGAGGAGCAACTTGCCCGCATCCGGGATATCCGCTCCAGTGAACGCCGTTTTTATCAAAAAATCACCGATATCTTTTCGCAGTGCAGCGCCGATTACAATAAGGAAAGCGATTTGACCAGCCAGTTTTTTGCTACCGTCCAGAATAAACTTCACTGGGCCATTACCCACCAAACTGCGGCTGAAATCATTGCATCGCGCGCCGACAGTGAAAAGCAAAATATGGGATTGACTACCTGGAAAAATGCACCTGACGGAGAAATCCGGAAAACGGATGTCAGTATTGCCAAAAACTATCTGAATGAGAGCGAGCTGAGCGGACTCAACCGCATTGTTTCCATGTATCTCGACTATGCAGAATTACAAGCCAACAGCCAAAAACTTATATACATGAAGGACTGGATTGCACGGCTCGATTCTTTTTTGCAATTTAATGAGCAGGATATCCTGACCAACCCGGGCAAGGTAGCTGCCGAAATTGCCAGATCATTTGCTGAGAATGAATTTGATAAATACCGGGTGATCCGCGACCGCATACTGGAAAGTGACTTTGATAGGGAAATCAGGAAGTTAAAAACCTGATAAATTTGTTCTGCTCCTTTTTACCGGCACCAAGTGTAGCGATGCATACTCTTGCGCCCCTTTTGATAATGAATTTCTGCCTCACAAAACTCAATTATGCGTCCCTCCTTAAACCTCATCATTCAAAACCCGGAATTCTGAATTCGAATCTCTAACTTCAAACTTCTCCTCCATCCTCCCTCCTCAATTGTTCTTTGCTTTTTTGTATCTTTACCCAATCCCCCGGATAAATAATTCAAATTCTATGAAAATCCGGATCACCGGCCTTCTCCTCCTCCTGCTGGCAATTTCCTGCGAGCCCGATAATTCCGCCCCAATCGCACAGTTTATCTGCAATCCGCCAAACGGTAATGTAAAAACACTTTTTGACCTCGATGCAACCTCAACCAATGATCCCGATGGGCTGAAGTACCTGCTCCTTTACCGGTGGGATTATAACGGCGATGGTCAATGGGATACTCCTTTTGGACCTTTCCAGATATCGACTTACCGATTTCAGAATCCGGGAGCTTATAAAATCCGGCTCGAGGTGAAAGATACTTATGATGCGATAACTTCATCCATGGTCACCGTTCTGGTCGATAGCCTTCACCATATCACGGATCCCCGCGACGGGCAGGTTTATCCCATCACAAAAATCGGTTCATTTTGGTGGATGGGCCGCAACCTGAATATCGGAAAACCGGTTGATACCTCTGTAGACCAATCCAATAATGGAGTGATCGAAAAATATACTTATCCGGCAAGCGACTCCCTTAACCTCAATGGAGGTTTATATACCTGGGCCGAAATGATGGGTTATGGCTATGCCGAAAAAAGCCAGGGCATTTGTCCGCCCGGTTGGCATATTCCATCGGATGCCGAGTGGAATAACCTGATGTCGGTTTTTCGTACCGAAGCTGTCCACTTCACGCCAACTTACCAGATTTGGGGTGAGAAATTTATTCCTGATCAGCAGGTTACCCATAACAATTACTTGACAGAAGGTGCAGTTTGGAAACTTCTTCTCGAAACCGGCAGCACCGGATTCGATGCCGTACCGCTTGGATACCGCAACCCGGACGGACTCTTCGGCGACCAAGATTACCACTTCCCGGGAAATACGGCAACCTGGTGGTCGTCAACATTGTCCGGCGATTATGCAATTCGGGTAAGGCTTTATAAACTCGATACCCGGCAGGGTGATGTAATCCGGTTTGCCGATAACCGCCGTTTTGCTTTTTCAGTCAGATGTGTAAAAGAATCAATTTAACCTGACTATGAAAAAACGATCAGTCCGTATCCTTCTGATGCCCCCGGCACTTTTCATGCTGCTGCTTCTGAATTCTTGCACCAATGATATCGAGCTTTTTCGCAAGAATCAGGATAAAACCTATGTGGTTTTCGGACTGCTAAACTCCAACGATGTCAACCAGCAGGTGAAAGTCAGGATGACTTCTGTAACGGATGCCCCAATCACCGATATCGTGGCTGATTCTTCCGAATTCTCTGCCTCCCCTAACCTTCATGTATCCATACAGGAGTGGCAGAATAATAATTGCGCCACCTTTAACCTGGTACCGGTTTTTTATTCGAAAGAACCTGGGATTTTCATGAATACACGTAACAATCTTTATGAGGTCCTGATTACACCTTCGATGGACATGGACTATAAGCTCCTGATAATTAATCCTGAAAATGGAGATCAGGTTACGTCGAAAATCGTTCCGGTAGCCGCTCCAAAACTCGGGGCACCAACCTGGCAATGGATAAGGTATAATTTCAGCCTCGATGCCGATCCTTTTAATGTTCGTTTTTATGAAGTTCCACGGGCGTACGTTTACATCGTTCGGTTTACCATCCGATACATCGAGGTTATTACCAGCGGGGATACCGTGTTCCGGCAAAATTCCTACGCTTTCAAACCTGTATTTGTGGACGACCCACCGCAATATAGCCCAACCCGCGAAAATCTTGGAAATGAGCATAATCAGCACATGAACCGGAATTATACTTACGGAATGTTCGATCAGATTATTCCCGATCGCCCGGAAGTTAGTTTCCGCCAGCTCATCTGCTTTGAATTATCCGTTTGGGCTGGCGATCAGAATCTGAGAAATTATACGGAATTCGGAATAAAATTCAATGATAACCGAAAACAGCTATTCA
>CAIXKO010000830.1 GCA_903919925.1 uncultured Bacteroidota bacterium
ATCGCCGTGAATATATCGCCGCAGAACCGGTTCAAAAATCTCAGCAGCCTTAAACCCGAATATCACCAGGCCAATGTTCATCCCAACCAGCGTGGTGGCTATGGCCAGCTCCATACGCTGTGCCAGCCAGCCTACCAGATTTCCAATCATGGTGCCTTGCTTCCGCTCCAGCTCCAGCCTTAGTTTGTTCGAGGCAAGAAAAGCAATCTCCATGCCTGAAAAAAAGGCCATCAGCACCAGCATCACCACCATTGTCAACCAAGCAGACATTCCCTATTCTCCTTTGCTATTTGTCTTTTGCTATTTGTTATTTGTCTTTTGTTCTTTGTCATTTGCAGGTTCCTCCTGCACTTTCATCTGCCCGTGCGACTTTAAAATATTGTATTTGGTGAAATTCTGATCCGATTCAAAACCGGAGTCCCCATAAGTGGTTCCCGAGGAGGTGATGATAGTAACTGCCTGATCTGACCAGATTTTCTCGTTTTTTTCATCCCACCAAAGCAAATTGGTGTGCAACTCCTGATCTTGCGAAAAATTCTTGATTACCACATCTTTGCTGGCTTCAAATAGCTTGCGTTTGGTATGGTAGATAGCGTATCCGGCTGTGAGAGTTGATTCCACCTGCATCGTTTTATTGTAGAAAGTGGCCACCAGTCCCTGCGGGAACTCAGTTTTGGGTTCCACACTGTCGGCTACAGGAAATTCCTTAAGCTCGGGCGATACAATTTTGATTCGCACAAATGCCGAGTCGCTCACCATAATTTCCACATCGGTGGCATGAGCGGCAGGGATGGTATCAGTATTGCCCAGTTTATTGATTCTCTGGATATCATTTCCACATGAAAAAAGGAGGGTCATTCCCCATAAAAGTGGAATGACCCTCACTGCCGATCGGGTAAATAACCTCATCGGACTATAATTTTTTCGACCGCACCTTTGTCGTTTCATTTATCCAGCCACCAACGGAATAAGTGTCGCCATCGCGCATCGTGCGGAAGAACACCATTTCGTTGTTCGGGAAATACTCGGAATAAGTATTAATCAGGTTGTTGGCTTCATCGGCAACCTCGGGATCAACCGATTTTGCTTTGATAAATTTATCAACTGCAACCCAAAATACCGTGGCCTGATCCCATGGATCGGTGAAAACTTCCTGACGGGCAGCAATGTACATCTGACCAATCAAAAGATAAGGTTTTCCCCAGTTTGGACGGGCCTCAATGGCTTTTAGCGCAAGCTGGCGGGCCTTTTGGTAATTCTTAACCCTCGAGTAATTCAAAGAGGCAAGCTCATAATACATGTCGGCGAGTTCTTCGGATTGCTGACCGATATCGATCCCTTTCTGCAAGTACTCGGCGGCTCTTTCTGTTTCCTCACGGCGCAAAAAGATAAACGCGATATTATGCGCAGCTTCAGCGGTAGGTTCGAGCTTAAACTGAGCCTCAGCAGCTTCGGAGAAAATCTTGGTATCGGTGCAACCTGCTTTTTTCAGCTGTTTGGTTACCTTCTTCAGCCAACCCAGATCGTCCTTCAATGCAGCAAATTTGCCAGTGAAAAGTTTTACCAATGCATCGCAGGTGGCAGCACCGGAATTGGTGAAGTAAATCTCAACCTGATCTTTGGTTAACTTAAATCCTTCATCATCCGGATTTAATTTAATGTTGGCGTCCACAATATCCATTACGGATTCATAGTCAACCAAAACTTTTTCGGCATCAATAGCTCCGTCTTTAAACAACTGCTGACTGGCCTGCATATAGGTAAGAACAACAGCAGCTGAAGATTGAGGCCCCATCAAACTGATTGATTCACCCAGGATCTTGTAACCTTTTTCATAATCTTCCTTGCGGTATTTCTGCATGGCAGTACCTTTCAATCCAAGGATATAGCCTCTTGGCGAACGAGCATCATCACCAAAGTTGGTAATTCGCATATCGTATACTAAAAGAAGTGAGTCAACCAGAATATTTTTCTTCTTTGCATCAGATTCCTTTTCTATTCTGTCTTCAAACATCTTAACCCCGTGTATATAGAGGTTTTTCGAGTATTTAGGGCAAGTTTGCACTGCCAGAACCCACCAGGGCATGGCATCTTTGTAATTGCCCTGTTTATAAAACTCCTGATACAACGATTGGTATTTTGCACACGCGGTGGGATCGCTGCCCATCTTGTCTGCATTCTGTGCCATCAGGCCCCCTGCCATCGCCATCCATCCAATTGCCAAAGCTAAAATTTTTGCTTTCATGATCAGTCCTCGTTTGTTAGTCGTACATCCGTTTGATAAACCAGTAATCGTGTAATGATAGTTGTAGTGTCAAAGACCCGAATGTTTCCCGGATCAAATCGTTTTTCACCGTTCCACGCTTGCCCAGTTCCAGGATAACATTGAGTGACGACTGGGTGCGTCCCCCACTCCTGTCAAGGATCGGAAACCCTGCACCAAAAGTAATGCCAAGGTCTGTTAATTGCGATCCTTTTAACTGAAGATAGGATTGGGAATAGCGAAAACCGGCGCGATAACGCACACGGTCAAGATATCGTGTTAAAGAATAGGCATTTGGAATATACTCTAAGCCAACAATGAAATCTTTGCTGTTGGCCATGGAATCTTTGGTCCCTAAAAATTCGGATTCTGACCAGTTCTGCGTGCGGAAATCAAATCCTGCTGTAAACTTGTTCCTCTTGCTAATCGTGAACCCCGAGGCCCAGCCCATCGGCAGGATGATTGAGTTTTTTGGATTTTCGGTATATACCAGCGTGTCAGTTAACCCGGTTCCATAAGAAATTAAAGTAGAACGCGATTCAGCATTCAAATTGGATTTGCCTTGGAAAGTACCTCCCAAAGTAATGAATATATCTTTTTTCAGCGGGATATATACCTGGGCTCCGTAGCTGAAGTTGATATCCCCAACAATCGCGGTTTGAACAGATTTTGTGCTGAAGTAGAGGGAATCAGCCGGGATAACCAAACTTCGGGTATGGCTGATCGGACCAAATAAATAGGAAAACGTTGCTCCCAGTGAAAGGAACTTAACAGGCGATATGGAGCTGGATATAAAGAATTGGCTCACTCCGCCAGAACCCTGAAAATTATAATTTATCTTGCCCATCACCGGGCTGACTTCAGTAGAAGTCATGGAGTATCCAACATTGCTCAGCGGCAGGATCCCGGTACTTGCTTTCCACCATTTGTTTATTGGAAAGCCCATAGCCAGATAAGCAAATCCCAGGTTGTTAACGGTTTTTTCCAGATCGGAAGTTGCAAAATGAGTCACTTTTTCGAAACCGGCCAGCTCAAAAACAAAATTCATGGAATCGATGCCACTCAGGCTCGCCGGATTGAGCAGATTGAGGTTGGTGCCCGATCGCAGTCCGCACGATAGTCCTCCCATCGCCTGACTTCGGCCCGTGGACCGGTTTACCATATCACCGATCCCAAATCTGGAATAGGGCGATGTAGAAAGATTCTGCGCCGGCAGATCTTTTGGTCCTGATAACATTAGCGCCATCAGCACCATCCATATTATGTCCGCAAATCGTTTCTTCATGCTCATTTTTGGGTCACTTTAAGGCTTATAACGAAAAGTTGCGCAAAATAGCGTTCAATCCGCTTAAAACCAAGTTTTCCTCCACAAATATCGTGTTTTTTAACCGCCCTGACAAGTAAGGGGCATCCCCGCCAGTGAGAATAACGTGCAAATCGTTGTATTTGTTTTTCAGTGAGTTGATTGAGTTGTCAATCTCGTATATAATTCCATTTACTACACCTGCGAGTATCGCTTCACGCGTATTTCTTCCAATTACCGGAACTTCATCGGCCGGCTCAATCTCTGGTAAACTGAATGTCTGCTGATGAAGCGACGAAAAACGCATCCGCATCCCGGGCGATATATTGCCACCCATAAATAACCCTTTGTCGGAAACCAAATCAATGGTAAGAGCTGTTCCGGCATCAACAATCGTAACAAAATGCCCCGGATACCGGTCCGCCGCTCCCGCCGCTGCAGCAATCCGGTCCTTTCCTAAAGTCTCCGGCGTTTCATATCCTATTTTAATGGGTAAAGGCAGCAAATGATTAAGCTCATTATATTTCATGTTTTCCTTTCGGAACAACCCGGGAAGCCAGGCTGGCAAATCACGGGTAGAACACACCAGACAATTCCGGATTCCTGGATATTTCTTAATCAGACCTATGATCCAATCTGGCGCCCATCCTGCTTGCGTCATAAACAGCATAGAATCCGCTGACTTATATATCCCAATCTTAATCAGCGTGTTACCTGCATCAATTACCATATTCATAATGGCCGGAAAGATAAGAAAAATTGTATTCAGAAGAGGGGGAGGAGAAGCGTGAAACGTGATCCGTGATAGGTGACGCGGAAGAATGGCACGCGGATTTACGCGGATCCCTGCGGGAACGCGAATTGGCGCGGATCTTTTTGGAGGGGAGGTGAATAGGGTAGCGACGCATAATTGCGTCCTTTTCCATCCACCCGACGAATGTAGGGACGCATATTTGCGTCCGGTATTTGTGACAAGTGGGCAACCACAATGGTTGCCCCTACACTTAAGGAACAAATTTGATACACCTCACCGAAAACCCTCGATTCTTATTGCCCGAATAAGAGCTCACACTGTTCCG
>CAIXKO010000831.1 GCA_903919925.1 uncultured Bacteroidota bacterium
CAACCAAAATCAGGATAAACAACGGAAACTTTCACCGGAAGCCACCGCAGTCCTGAAAAAGCTCGCGAACCTCGGCGATCGGTTTCTCATTGCCCATCAGGATGCCACTTCATACGGAGTTAACTGGAATTATTCAGATTCCACCCAAAAATGTGACATCCGGGATGTTTGCGGCGATTTCCCGGCGGTTTACGGTTTTGATATCGGGCATATCGAGCTGGACAGCCCGGCTAATCTGGACTCTGTTGATTTTAAGGTGATGAACAAACTGATCAGGGAAGCCTATTCCCGTGGGAGCCTGATCACAATTTCCTGGCACCTGGATAACCCGGTATCGGGGGGTGATGCATGGGATACCACACGGGCGGTTTCCAAAATCCTACCTGGAAGGGAGTTATATGATAAATATGTGGCGTGGGTTGATAAAGCCGCCGCTTTTCTCAAGGACCTGAAGGATGAAAATGGGAAACTCATCCCGGTATTTTTCAGGCCGTATCATGAAATGTCGGGCAGTTGGTTCTGGTGGGGTGACAAACATTGCCCGGCTCAGGAATACAAAGAGCTTTGGAAGGAGACCGTAAGGCTGCTCCGGAACAAGCATCAACTGGATAATCTGATATTTGTGTATAATACTGACCAGGTACGGAGTGCTGAACAGTACCTCACATGGTACCCCGGTGATGAGTGGGTGGACGTTATGGGTATTGATGTTTATGACCGGTCGGGTACTCTGGAGGGCTTTACCCATCCGCTGAAAGCCTCGCTTGAAATGCTCAGGAAGGTTGCTTCAATCCATAATAAACCTTATGCACTTACTGAAACGGGTTATGAAACCATTCCGGATCCTCAATGGTGGACAGGCAGGCTTTTGCCCGCACTTAAAGGGTCGGGAATTGCCTGGGTTTTGCTCTGGCGAAACGACCGGACATCGCATCATTATGCCCCTTATCCGGGACACAAATCTTCACTTGATTTTATTCAATTTTTTGAGGCCCCCGAAACTATTTTCGGCCCTGAATGGGCTGCCTTAAACAAATAATTAAACCAGTATGAAACTAAATGCAATTGATATTTCGATCATCGGTATATACTTGCTGCTAACTGTTCTCATTGGTATTGTTCTATCCCATGTAGCCGCTAAAAGCAAAAAAAACTACATGCTTGGAGGTAACCGGCTTCCCTGGTATATGCTGGGTTTATCCAACGCTTCGGGGATGTTTGACATTTCAGGCACCATGTGGCTGGTAGCCATTATGTTCGTATATGGGATGAAATCGATCTGGATTCCCTGGCTCTGGCCGGTTTTTAACCAGGTATTCCTGATGGTTTTCCTCTCGGCTTGGCTCCGCCGATCAAACGTAAGCACAGGTGCTGAGTGGATAGGTACCCGGTTTGGAAACGGTCCGTCCGGTAAACTATCCCATTCTGTTGTGGTTGTTTTCGCTCTCATCAGTTGCCTTGGGTTTCTGGCCTATGGATTTATCGGACTGGGTAAATTTGTGGAGATATTTATCCCTTATGAATGGCTAAGCCAATATCTACCGTTCAGCATCCCCGAAAGGTATGTCCCTCATTTTTACGGGTTAATGTTTACCCTGTTCGCTGTTTTTTATTCGGTTTTAGGCGGGATGGCGGGAATTGTATGGGCCGATGTACTGCAATATCTGATCATGACCGTTTCCGCCATTGTGATCGGAGTGATGGCCTTCACCGCCCTGGGCCAGCAATCACTCAATGTTCCCGATGGCTGGATGAATCCGTTCTTTGGGGAAAGACTTAACCTCGACTGGTCGCGGATCATTCCGGAGGTGAACGAGAAAATCAGGTCCGACGGCTATTCCCTGTTCAGCATATTCTTTACCGTGATGCTGTTTAAGGGTCTGCTGGTGAGTTTGGCGGGACCGGCACCCAATTACGATATGCAGAAGATTCTTTCCACCCGTTCACCCAAGGAAGCTGCCAAAATGAGCGGATTCGTTTCGGTGGTTCTCATGCCCATCCGGTATCTGATGGTTGGCGGAATAGCTGTGCTAGCCCTGCTCTACTTTAACCGGCTCGATCTTTCGGTTGCCGGCCGCACCGATTTTGAGCAGATTCTCCCTTCGGCCATCAACGAGTTTGCCCCGGTAGGATTCACCGGCCTGCTACTAGCCGGACTTCTGGCCGCTTTCATGGGCACATTTGCAGGCACCCTGAATGCCGCCCAGGCTTATGTAGTGAACGATATTTATCTGAAATACATAAATCCGGCAGCAAGCAACAAAAAAATACGAAACACCAACTATTTAACCGGATTACTGGTGGTTACGCTTAGCGTGATCATCGGGTTCTTTGCCCTGGATGTTAACTCGCTGCTACAATGGATTGTATCGGCCCTGTTTGGCAGCTATGTGGCATCAAATATCCTGAAATGGTACTGGTGGCGCTTCAATGGCTACGGATTCTTCTGGGGAATGGTGGCTGGATTGATTCCGGCCCTCATCTTCCCGTATATTTTTAAGGACACCCTGAGTCTGTGGTACTTTCCGTTGATTTTGGTATTATCCGTTATCGGATGCATTGCCGGAACCCTCCTTACCCGTCCGGTAGAGGAGGATACCCTGAAATCTTTCTATTTTCACGTAAAGCCCTGGGGATTTTGGAAACCGGTTCAGGAAAAAGTTCAGGCTGAGCATCCGGATTTCCAACCCAATTTGAACTTCAGGCGCGATATGTTTAATGTATTTATCGGAACCATTGCACAAACGGCTCTTGTTGCTGCACCGCTCTACCTGGTGCTGCGTAAAGGATTGCCGCTTGTTATAACTCTGCTTATCATAGCAATTACTTTGTTAATTCTGAAAAAAACATGGTGGAATAATCTTAGCGAATATGACCAGTAATACCGATTTTAATTCCAGGCTTGCCAGTTTGAGATTAAGCCAGGAACTCCTGATTGAAAAGAAAAATAATGAGGCCCCCCAGGATCACGGAATCTATTGCCGCTACATGAACCCGGTTTTGGTTTCTGCCCATGTACCTCTGGAGTGGCGGTTCGATCTGAATCATGAAACCAATCCTTTCCTGCTCGAAAGGATTGGAGTAAACGCGGTATTCAATGCCGGAGCCATTAAATATCAGGGGAAATACTGCCTGGCCGTGAGAGTGGAAGGATACGACCGTAAATCCTATTTTGCCATTGCAGAGAGTGAAACGGGAATCGATGGTTTCCGCTTCAGGCCACGGCCAATAACCTTGCCATCCATTGATCCTCCAGAAGTTAACGTGTACGATATGCGGCTGGTGGCCCATGACGACGGGTACATTTACGGGATTTACTGTGCCGAGAGAAAGGATCCCGATGCCCCGGCGGGCGATACCAGCCAGGCTATTGCAGCAGCGGCAATGGTAAGAACCCGTGATCTCGATCATTGGGAAAGGCTTCCCGATCTGATCACTCAGGCACCGCAGCAGCGGAATGTTGTGCTTCACCCGGAATTTGTTGACGGACGCTATTGCCTTTACACCCGCCCGCAATCGGGTTTCATTGAGGTGGGCTCTGGCGGTGGTATCGGCCTCGGTTTCGTAAAAGATATCACCAATCCTGTTGTGGTGGATGAGCGTTTCATTCAGCCACGCCGGTATCATACCATCTATGAACTGAAAAACGGTTTGGGGCCCGCTCCCATCCGCACTCAAAAAGGCTGGCTACACCTGGCTCACGGGGTTAGGAATACCGCTGCCGGGCTAAGGTACACTCTGTATGTTTTCATGACAGCAACAGACGATATTTCCAGGGTCATTTATCAGCCAGCCGGCTATTTTATGGCTCCCGAAGGCTCCGAAAGAACCGGTGATGTTTCAAACGTTCTGTTCTCCAGCGGCTGGATCGCTGATGACGATGGAAAACTGTTTATCTATTACGCCTCCTCCGATACCCGGATGCATGTGGCCACAACCACTATCAGCCAAATGATTGATTACGTAACCAATACTCCACCTGATGCCGGATTCTCATCGGGCTCAGTAAAGAATATCAATGAGCTGATCGATCGAAATCTGATTAATCGGCAAAATGGATAAACATTTGATAATCGAGTGGATAGCCGAGATGAAGTCAGAATTGAATGATATTCAGAAATTCTGGTCCGAATCAATGGTTGATTACCAATACGGAGGATTTTTGCCCGGCATGAATTCCCTCCGCCAGGTAGATGAAACAGGACCAAAAGGGGTTGTTTTGAATGCCAGAATATTATGGGCATTTTCCGCTCTGGCCATTCACCACGATGCCGGCTGCCGAAAAATGGCCAACCGGGCTTATGACTTTATCCAAACTCATTTCCACGATCCGGAACACGGCGGATATTACTGGTCAGTCACCTTCGATGGAAAACCGTGCAACACCCGCAAGCAGGTTTACGCCCAGGCTTTCGTCCTGTACGGTCTTGCTGAATACTACACCCTTACCCATGATGCCCAGGTTTTAAGGCTTTCAAACGAATTATTTGACCTGATCGAACAGCAGTGTACTGATCGGCTCAGCGGAGGATATACCGAAGCCTTTGCGCGGGATTGGAGTCCCTTATCCGATTGGAGGCTAAGCAGCAAGGACCTTAACCAGCCTTTCTCTCTTAACACGCATCTCCACCTTTTGGAAGCTTATACCTCA
>CAIXKO010000832.1 GCA_903919925.1 uncultured Bacteroidota bacterium
GGCTCGGTATCAGTCAGGACTTTTAAGCTTACCATCAATAAAATCGAGTTTGCCTGCGCGCTCAACCGAGTAGGTTTTATCTCTGACATCAATAATTTGCAATAAATCGCGGGCCCGCGATAGTGAAACCTTTGGCACAATGCCTGGATCGTCCGATATCTCAATAAGCAAATCAGCCAGTAATTCAATATTTTCCGAGTTTAATTCATGATGATTGGCCAGAAAAGCCTCCAGGTTTTCCTTATCCATTTCCATCAGCATTTTGAGGTTAAACCCAGCTTCTGATTCAAACTCCAGATCGGCCATCGAGAGATTAAAATCATATTGCTGCGACCGCCTGTTTTGTACCAGCTTGCCTATCAGGCCCATCACCATCTGACCAAACTTCTGAATTTCATCCAGGATGTAATCGCGTCGTTCCATTAGTCCAATTTCACTATAATCTGAGTAAATGAATGTGCAGGGAAAGAATAGGTGAAGATAGTACCTCTGACTGGAATTTCCTTTGTGGTGATTTTTACACGCTGGTTTTGCATATCGTTTACCTCTTTGATATCCTTTCCGTTTACTTCACTGACGCGGGCATTACCCAAAAACCCGCCATATTGGCTTTGAATATCGGTATTAATCGCCGCGTCTTTATTGCGGTTCACCACATTAATGATCAGTTCCCTGGTATCCTTGTTATAGGCGGTTGATACATCCAGAAAAGGATTATCCTTATAATCATCGGTGCTGAAGGTGGCACAATCCACAAAAGTTTGAATAGCTGTACCTTTAGTATTGTTTGCAAAAAGAGCTAACGGATAAAAAATAGTCTGATAGAAAAGTCCGTCTTTGGTGGTTATCATAGGAGCTATTACGTTAACCAGCTGAGCCATATTGGCCATTTTCACCACTTGCGCATTTCTAACAAAGACATTGAGGAACTGAGCAATAACCAAAGCGTCCTCCAACGTGTATTTTTCCTCCAGTTGCTGTGTAATCCCGGTTCGATACCAAACGTTATACTCATCGAATGCAATATGGATCGGCTCTTTGCGACCCGACTTAGTCATAACCTCACGAATCTGGTTTTCAACTATTTTGATACTGTTCTCAGCCGGAATGGAGGAAGTCATGAACTTGTAATAATCACTGTTATAGTTTCCAACATAACGATGTAGGGAGATATAATCGGCATGATCCTTCAGATAATTCAAAACAGTACGGTTCCAGTAAATCCAGTCGCCACCATAATCACTTGATCCGCTTACCACGAGCTTGATCGAAGGATCGATCCACTTCATCATTTTTGCAGCTTCGAGCGCATATTTCCCATAATCCTCCGCGTTTTTGTGCCCCATCTGCCAATCGCCGTCCATTTCATTGCCCAGGCCCCAGAACTTCACTTTATAGGGAAGCTCCCGGCCATTCTTTCTCCGCAGGTCGGAATAGTAAGTGCCCTTATCGATATTACAGTATTCCACCCAATTACGAGCCTCATCAAGTGTGCCCGTGCCCATGTTTACACATAGATAGGGGGCGGTACCCAGTCGCTCGCAAAACTGCAAAAACTCATCCGTTCCAATCAGGTTGGTTTCTTTTGCTCCCCAGGCCAGGTCTATCCGTGTGGGGCGCTTTTCACGCGGGCCAATTCCATCCTCCCAATGATAACCGGAAACAAAATTACCTCCCGGCCAGCGCAGAACAGTTGTATTCAGTTCTTTTGCCGCTTTTGCCACATCCTTTCGAAATCCTGATTCATCGGCCTGTGGCGATTGCGGATCATAAATCCCGCCGTAAATGCATCGACCAAGATGCTCGGTAAAGTTTCCATATATCAATGGATCAATTTTATCGATTTTCCTTTCGATATCAATTTTAATCCGGGCATTTTGCGAGAATGAGGAAAAGGACAACAGGCTAAGCGTGCAGGTTAATAGTAAAAAACGCCAGGCACCTGAATTAAAGGAAAAAAGTTGGGTTGATTTCATTGTCATCGGGTATTTGATAGTATAAGTGTAAAGATAACACATAAAAGGATTGTAGTAATAAATTTCAGATAAATTTCCTTTTGACAGCACATTCTGCATCTATAATTATAAATCAAAAATCAAATGAAAAAAACGATCCTTTCGGTCCCTGTCCGAAAACCAAACAGGATGTCAACTCACAATTACAGCGAAGCCGGATCTTATTTTCTGACAGCGTGTACTTATGAAAACGATCTCCTTTTTGGTTTGACAAAAGGGGGCTGCATAGCTCTGAATCCTACTGGGGAAGCTGTATCGGGGTGGTGGAAAAAACTACCAGGCAAGTTTAGAAATATTGAGCTTGGTGATTTTGTGGTGATGCCCAATCACTTTCATGGGATTGTTCGGATTATGGAACCGGGGTTAAAGCCAGATTGTTTA
>CAIXKO010000833.1 GCA_903919925.1 uncultured Bacteroidota bacterium
ACGTGAAAGAAATCCTATTACTCAACAAAGACACTCAACTCCCATGATTAAGAATATTACTACCGATGTAACCTACGGAACACTGGCGCTGGCCATTGCCGGATTACCGGCCACCCTGAATCAAAACTATACCATCGAGGTAACCGGAGAAACCGCCGGGATAGCCGGGTTCACGTATAGCGGGAACTGCTCCACATTCAAGCTGACGATTCAAACTCCCGACACATCGGTCATTGACGGAGCCGGGGCTACCGCTATCACTTTTGGGGGAACGACCAAACACAATATCGAATTCATTGGATTCCACATCCAGAATTTTGTCAATGGGGCCCTCTATTTCAACAACACTTTTGCGGATTCCGATTACCTGGTCAGCAACTGTTTAATCACCGGCACCGGTAACAAAGCGATTCGCAGCGTAAGAGCGACCACCAACATCACCCTGATCGGGGTAACCATCAACGTCAACGCCTCAGCCAACATCCTGGCACAATTCAATCCGGCCAAGAATGTCATCATCCGGAATTGCAGTTTCAATAATGTAGCCGGATACGCCACAGACCGGGCGGTGGATACTTTCAATATTGCTTCCATTTTAATCGAGGATTCGTATTTCTTCGGCGCCCTGACCGGGGCCGTATACCTCAAAACAATTTCCGGGGCGAGTGCCATCAACCGGTGTACGTTCACCGGGGGAACCGGATCAGGAGTATACATTGCCAGTTCGGTGGCCGGAGCTGTGTCCATCAAAAATTCATTGTTCGCCGATCAGGGATCCTCGGCTCTGCCGGCCATTTATGCAAACGGTTCGGTGCTTGATCTGTCATTGGAGAATAACACCCTCTCCTCGAACGTATCCACAGTCAGTACTTTGGTGAAATGCTTTACGCTCAACTCATTCCATGCTTGCAACAACATATTGGCCAACCGCCACAATACCCCGAGCGGTTTGCTTTGGGATATCCGTTTCAACACGCAGGGTGTTCCATCTTCCTACCAGAGCGATTACAACCTCTTTTACCGGGCCAACACCTCGGTAACGTATTTATTTAGCATTCAGGCATTTTCACCAAACACGTATTACAGTCTGGCAGCTTTGCAAACCGCTCAAAGTGTGGAAATGAATTCCATTCAAGGAGAGCCACAATTTGAGTTTGCCGATCCACCATACCCTGATTATATGCTGCAGGAGGGTTCCCCTGGACACAATGCCGCCGATCCCGCTCACTGGCAGGAGTTTGATCTTCGGAACTGGTATCGGGAATTGGATAATATTGATATCGGCGCCTACGACCGGGATGCCGATGCATCCGGAGTACCGGGCGATCTTTCCACCGATGCGACTTTGTCGGCCATTTGGTTGGATGATGTACTGGTCCCGGATTTTGATCCGGCAGTGCTAACGTATGATGTAGTTTTGCCCCATGGAACTACCTCCGTTCCGGTGATTACGTATCAGAATAATCACCCGCGATCAAATACGGTCATGGGAGATGCCACGCCGCCTTTCCCAAATCAGGCCACGTTGGTAGTGACCGCCGAAGATGACGTGACAATCCTGACGTACACCATCAATTTTACGGTACTCCCATCTGATGATGCATCGCTATCTGATCTTCTGATCGATGGCGTCACCATCCCCGGATTTGTTTCCAGCCAGCATTCGTATTCCGTTGGTCTTCCTCCGGAAACGGTTATCATACCAACGGTTACTTGCGTTCCAACAGACCCCGATGTAGAAAGTGCAATCGTGACCGATGCCGAGACTTTACCCGGCTCGGCTTCCATCATTGTGATGGCAGAGGATGGAATAACTTCCATAACCTATACCGTAACTTTCATATTTGCCACCCCATCCCTCTTAAGCATATCCTATAATGATATAGCGATCAGCGAATTCGCACCCCATCAGCTATCCTACGACATTATTCTACCGTATGGCACCTCATCCAATCCCATGATTACAGCCGTTGCTGGTGTGGATACCACTATCCAGATAACGAACGTGCTGGATATCCCTGGCGGGGCGGTTGTCGTGGCCAGTGCCGCCGGGATTGATGCGATTTACGTGATCAATTTTACCATCTGCAGCACCCCACCGCCTTCGGGAATTTATATCGAGAGCAAATATTTAGCCGGTGATAGCACCACGTATGCCGGGATCATGTCGGCTGTTTTGGCCTGCACCCCGCTTGTTCGTAATGAGACAATTGTTCTCAATACCCTCGATGAGGTTATCTCCGCCTGGATGGCCCAGAGTAACGACACTGAATTCAAGCTTACCATTAAGGCCGGTCCTGTATGCGATGCCGCAAACGTGAGGGCCATAATTGCCGACAATGGAAGGCAAGGTGTCGCATTTTCGATTGAGCAGTTTTCCAACCTCGAACTCATCAACCTTGATATGGATGGTTCGGGAACATTGGGCGGTTGCAAAATAGGTCCGACAAAAGCTTACAACATTGTTTTCCGGAATTGCGTGCTCGGAGGCGGCGATCATGGATTTTACCTGTATGCCGGCGAGGGTATTGAGTTTTATGACTGTCTGGCGCACAACTTTGCCCAGTACGGGTTTCATATCCTGAGTTTTAAGGATGTGATCCTGGATAATTGCGACGTTGAGTTTGGAACCCTGCCGGTAAATAAGACCTGGCGAAGTGACGCAGCACCGATCTATATATCAGGTGGTACAAACATTGTGCTCCGGAATTGCCGGATGGTGGATCAATCACGCCGCGTAAACAACATTTGCAAAGTCACCAACACCGACAACCTTTTGTTCGAGTCGTGCTCATTCAGTGGAGCTTTTCAATATACGCTTTGGTTTACCGGATCCAACACCCCGTTTGCCTGCAACAATATTGAGGTTCGCAACTGCTTTTTCGAGCATAACCAGCTGGCCGCCGGCACCGAAACCAAGTACGGGGCATTCCTCATCGAGCTCACGAACAACACCAAGTTCATTCACAACACCTTCGCTGAAACCCAGATGCAGACCTATTTCTGGGATTGCTGGGGAGTGGTGAAAGTTGAAATCGTCAACAATTACTTTTATCTAAAGCGCACCACCACTTCAAACATGGTGGTCGTCCGGGTCCGGGGAACCTCCGCAGGTACTCCCGAAGGAATAGTGATCAAGAATAACTATTACGATCTGGTAGCGATTTCCACAGCCTGGACCGTGCTCTCCATCTCCGGATCCGGTTATCTCACAAAAACCTATGCAAACGTTGCCGCCGCTCAGGTTGCCGGTCTGGAAGTGGGAAGTGGTAACGATTTCGGGTCATTGCTTACCCCAAAAGTGGATCTTGATTTTATACCCCTCGCCGGTGGACCTTTGGTGGGCGCAGCTGCCGCGGATCATGCAACAAAATATGATGCCAGATTCTTTGTAAAAGATGCTGTTCCTAATGACATCGGGGCTTTTGAATCGGGAGCGACCGCTTTTGAAGAATCGCAGCACACACTGGATTTTGCATTCACCAATCTGGGTGATGGATTGCCTTATGATACCACCGCGGCACAAGTGGATATTCCCGCCTTTGATCCGGTACATATCTCCTTAAATGTCGATTACAACCGGTATTTCAATAACATCATCATAAAATCCCGGCTTTCCCCGATTGCAATCAAGCGGACTTCCGGACATGTCATTGTTCTATCGGGCAGCCACCTGCTGGACATGAACACTCCGTTTGCTTTCAAGATAGCCGGATCTGTTGCCAATAACGGGTACTACACCCGGCCATACATTCTCTCGATCACTTATAACGAGGCAGATACCGAAACGCTGATCTTTGTTTCTGAAGAGCTTCAGGATTCTACCAACGATGGCACCCTGTTCTGGGAAAACAACCAGGTATCGATTTTCGGGGTGGGTGGTAAGTTTTCCTTTTCTCAGCGTTATGCGCATTATGATTTAATGCTGGTCTCCCGCAAACCCGGATTCGAGGACCGAATTATCTACAAAAAGAATTACATCAACGTCATCCAGCAGCGACCCTCACCGAATTTCAGGTTGTCGGCCTACATGATTTTCCCAGGTGATGCCGTTTCGTTTACAAACAAATCGGTCGGGTGCGATGCCATTATGTGGGAGATCGATGATCCATCGGGTACCGGCCTGATCACTTCCACCGAAAACCAGATATCAAATGTGGTTTATAACATTCCCGGTTCATACACAGTGAGACTGACCGGAACAAACTCCACTCCGTTCGTCCGGACACTGACCCGAACCGGAGTCATCAAAGTAATGACCCCGCCTTCACGGCCGTTCATCCAGTTCAATACCAGCAAGGAAGTCCTCTGGCATACCGATTCCGTGCAGCTTCGAAGTACACTGGATCCCGACCTGACGCATAACATAACCCGTTTCTCCCAAATCGGTGATGTAATCACCTGGCGTATCACCAACAGCAATACCGGAGCACTGGTCTACATATCCAATTCACTGAATCCTATTATCAACTGGGGAACCGAAGTGGGTGGGGCGCTTGGAGCATTCGATGTGGAAATGAGAGTATATAACCCCACCTGGGGAGGGGTTCAAATGTCGAAACGCCGTTTGCTCACCGTTTATAAAAGTCCGGCTGGAAGAACGACGCATTCGATATCCTGTTCTCGTGACGATCTGTGGCAAAACCCGGACAATAACGCCTGGTACACCCGGTCAGTGATCGATGGCCTGGTACCATCTTATGGGAACAAATCCGCTCAGCACGGGGTGATTACCGCTGGTGATGTGGTAAAGCTTAGCGGCTATTCGCCGGAACTTCGCATGAGGAACCTGAAAGGCACTGCCGAAAACCCCATTCTCATCATTCCGGATACCACCGAAGGCCCGTTTCAGATCGGTGGCCGCAAGTATGAAGGATTCCGCTTTGAAGGATGTGAGTTCTGCCAACTGGTGGGTACACCCAATGAAGCTGATCTCCAATACGGTTTCGAGTTTTTTACGGATCCAGACCCGGCTATTTATGCAGCCGCTCCGGGGAACAAATTGATCAACGTGGCTTCTTTTTCAACCAATGTAGAAATCTGTGGTTGCGATTGTCACGATTCCAAATTCGATGGTATGTCGGCCAAGACGGACCCCGATTTGAATGATCCAAACACCTGGCGAAACGGGTATTGCACCCAGGCGCCAGGCGGCTTTATCCTGAAAGACCTGAACATCCATCACAATATCTTTCACGAAACGATGGGGGAAGGCATTTACATCGGGTATTTTGAGCATACCAAAATCACCACGATCACCCATCCCTTGACTGGTCTCACTGTAGACGTTTACCCACATGTTCACCAGGACATGAAAGTATATCGTAACGAATTCATCAATAACGGGTTCGATGGTATCCAGGTAGGAAATTACATTGGTGGCGTTGAAATTCACGATAACACGATCCTGGGAGCCGGCTGGCAGCGAACATTCGGACAATGCTCTGCATTCTCTGTCAACTACATGGTTGGAGATATTTACAACAACACATTCGAAGGAGGGATTGTTGGAGGTGTTCCGGATGGCCGGTTACGGATATTTAACAACACATTAGGATTCAGTTTTGACAATTTTGGCAATCCTGATCCAATCTACCTGGATGGTATTTACCTGATTCAATCCCCGATGCCTAAATGGGACTATTCCACCGTACCGCCAACCATCATCGATCCAACATACGACTATCAGAATTCATCGGTCTTCCTGTACCACAATACCATACGAACACCCCGCACACCATTTACCTTGTTCGGGTATTACAATCCACCCCCGAAAGAATGGGTTATGGCAAACAATGTGGCCATTTATACCGCCAAAATTCCACCACAACTAACCAAAACAGACCCTGAGCAGCTGTATTTGTCCGCCTATATCCAGATCGGAAGCGAGGTTGGAACACCCATCAGAGAGTCAATCGGAAACATCTGGTTATCGGAATCCGAGATCGATAGTATGTTGTTCGAGAGTCCGGATGAGTTTAAATGGAAAGTATCGATGTCTTCGCCTCTACTCAGCGGGGGCGTTGATCTGAAAGTCAAATGGCCCACATTCAGCTTTGCCGATTCCAATGGGTTTACTTTCCCAACCCCGGATAATGTCTGGTATCGGGGAGCATTCTCGTTCAATCCGATCAACTACGAATATTCTGCCGCTACAACTGGAAACATCCTGTACCGAATCTGGTCAATCACAAAAAAAAAATGGCTGTTTGGATCAGTAGAATTAGAAATTCAAATCAATCCCATGGTTGCACCCGATGCATCTGCCGACGAGGTTGACGCCAACTCCGTCGTGCTTTTGGTTAGGTAACTGCTTAACAATCAAATCATGATACAACTGAGTATAAATGGTGAACCGGTGGATTTGGACCCCGATGCCACGATATCGATCGAAGAGGAAAGTCCGGTTTTCGATAAAGACGTTATCCCCGGTGGATACTCCTTTCCATTCGAACTGCCGGTGACCCCACGGAATGCCCGGATACTCTCTCATCCGGGAAGAATACAGTCACTCGTCCAGGGCGGGTTGGACCTTCCGTTTCAGCTTTTCAATAATGGCATCTTCATTGGTGCCGGCACGGCTACCGTCCAAAAAGCAACAGACATAATATATAGTGTGTTTCTGCAGGTGGCTACCGGAGACTTTGCAGGGAAAATTGCGGGAAAGAAACTTGCCGAAGTCGATTTTGGAGGATCCCGCACCTGGGCATTCAAGACGGGATATATCTTTCCGGAGGATGATTTCGCACTGTTCCCGATCTACAACCCTGGTTTTATGAAGGGTACCCAGTATGAGGCCGCCTGGGCAGCCAATCATTACCGGTTGAATTCTCATGAAAGCGGTACCTGGTTCGATACGGAAAATTCGGTGATGGCGATTTCACCGTTTCCATTCCTGGCTTACGTGGTAAACCGGATATTCAACTTTTTTGGTTTTCCGGTGGATGAAAACATACTGGTCACCGATCCGGATCTTAAGCAACTGGTCATCTACAATAACCGGGATTCTGCTGAATTCACCACCACCGTAACCACCCATACCCGGATCATATACGATACCCGCACCGGGGAATGGGCTCCACATGAGCAGATTGTGAAGGTTTCCACCATCACACGGGAATTTAAAACGTGGGATCTGAAAGATTTCCTGCCAGATATTTTGATCTCCGATTTCTTACTGGCCATCCGTAACCTGTTCAATCTGGCATTTACCGTAACCAGTCAGGGATCAGTGCTCATCCGCAAAAGGAAAGACCTGGTTCTATCCGCAGCAGCAATCAATCTCGATTCCAAAACCATCGGTCGGCCAGTCTCGGCAATTTCAACAAAAGCGGAAGGAGTTTACCTTCGCTGGGTGCATGAACAGAATGATCTGCTTTTTTCAGAGCATTTCAAGGATATTTATGAAGATCCCGCACTTCTTCGCCCATCGGTGGACACGATGGATGAACTGGAAGAAATCGTGGCCACCATCAATGAAATACGCCTGATCACCACTTACGGGCAGTATTACAAGTATTCCGGGGAAGAGGTTGACGGTGTTACCACCTACTCATGGAAGTTTTTCTCGAATGATTTTCAGGATTTTAAGATTGGAGACAACCCGGAAGAGTTCACAGTCAAAGCATCAACCCTCCCGATGATTCACTACCAAAGGCTTTTAGGGGGTCCGTTTATCCGGTGTCCGGAGGCAGAGCAGCTATCCGCCTCCATCCTTCGCAGTACTTCACTGCCATGCAGCCTGCGGCTACTTTTTTATCGCGGGATGATTGATGATTCGCTGGGTACACCTTTTCCTTATGGTTCTTCCGATGCCTTCGATCCCGGCGGTGCATTGCTGCCTGGCGCCACCCTTAGTTTGAAATGGGACGGAGAAACCGGCTTGTATAACCAGCTCTGGAAGGATTATCTGACCTGGTGGAACACCCGTAAAGTCGTTTCCTGGACGATCACCGATCCGTCCATACTTGATTTTTTTACCGTTTATGCCATTGAAAACAACCACTATCTGTTAAAAAAACGGTCCCTGAGCATTACTGCAAAGGGACCGCAACCGGGAGAATGTGAGTTTTACCTGGTTTAAATTTTCGCAAAAATATCCATTTCACGTTCCAAGTCTTCAGTCATGATATGAGCGTAAACCATAGACATGCTGATACTGGAATGTCCGAGCAACTTTTGGAGAGCTGCGAGATTATTGGTCGCCTTAAGAAAATTTGTAGCAAAAGTATGACGGCCGGAATTCCAGGTGATCTTTTTGGAAATCTTTGCGTGCGCCACAATCAACTTGATATAAGTACGCATCCTTGGTTCGGAAAATAATTTGAATATCACCCCTTTTGTTCGGGTCCCAGTTTCATCAGCTATCATCTCTAAAGCCCCTGGCACCAGCGGTATTCGTGCGGTGGCACCAGAGCTGTTCCGTGTCTTCTTGGCAGTTACAATAAGCAAATTATGGACAATGTCCTCCATTTTAATCCGTTCAAGATCCGATACCCTTAATCCCGTATAGCAGCTGAAAAGGAAATGCCTAAGCACCGTCTGATAGGTATCGGTGAGTGTTTTCTTATGGTAAAGATCCAATAGGAGTTTCACCTCATTGTTATCCAGGAACACCCGATCAGTTTGAGCCCTTTTGACCGGCATCCGATCCAGCGGATTAAAGGTCACAATCCCTTTACGCTTAGCAATATTGATGAAGGTCCGGTGAGTTTTCAGCGTATTCCAGCGGGTATTGCTTTCGTTTTTAAGCTTAACCTTCATGTGCTTGTTAAAGTTAGCGAACAAATCCTCCGACAATTCAGCAAAGGAAACCGTCTTTTTGAATTCCATCAACTTCATCCGATGCGCGTTAAATTGTTCAATCGTTGAGTCAGTCACTTCGCCCCGACGGGATTCTATTTCGATTCCGAGCCATTCGAGATAGTTGAATCCGGTATTAGGACGTTCATATTCATCCTTAATCAATTCGTATGTGAGTCCTTTGTCTTGCAGACGGTACTTAATAAACACATTGGTCAGTTTCGCCAATGCGCCATCCAGGATCAAATTGTAATCTTCATGCCGAGGATGGCTCTTCCTTACCCTCATTGTTACCTCATTCCAATCCTTAGGCTCCACTTTTATGCCGGCACTGAAGGTCATCTTCTTATGATGACGATATAATTCCAGCTGAATGACCCCCTTTCCGGTGCGATCCAAGGCATCTGATCTAAGCCTGATTTTTACTATTGGAATAGTTTCTGTAATGCGTTTGTAATGCAAATTGTCGTTCTTCTCCATTTTGTAATGCGTAAGCGCCCTTCTGTAACCCTTGCTACCACTCATAAAACAAAAAAACCTCTCGTTGTAACGAGAGGTTTTGTGAACCTGGAGAGACTCGAACCCCCAACCTTCTGATCCGTAGTCAGATGCTCTATCCATTAAGCTACAGGTCCATGCTCATAAGCGGTGCAAATATACAAAATTTTCGGTTTTTCATACCCATCGCCCGGTACTTTAATTATTCAAAAAGAGCCGGCTTCTCGTGGCCGGCTCTTTTCTTCCTTCCGATTCCCTTTGTCTGCTCCTTACCCCTTTGTTTTAGTTTTGATTGTGTTGGAGTGCGGGCATTTCCATCGTCCGCGGCTCTGCACCCGAATCCGTTGTATAAGAACTGTCCAGAAAACCTTCATTAAACATCCAGGTTTCTAATCCCTGCTTATCCAGCGACTTAAACCAGAGCTCGTAATCAACTGCATCTTCATCCAAAAACGATACCGTGACGTGGTCAACCTTGCTCAACATTTTCTGAACCCGAATGATGTCATTTGAATTGATCTGGTCAGCATAAGCTCTGGCAACAAACTCAATCAACGGCTGATCAACGTTTACCGTAATGGATTTCTTGTTTGAATGGATTTTATTATCGCCAATCACCATTGCCTTACGGGTAAGTATTGGTAGGGTGCCTTGGCCTTTTACCTCTGAACTTTTCAGATATCCCTCATCAAACATCCATGTCTCTAACTCGTTCTCATCTAATGATTTGAATTTTAACACGTAATCGCTGGCATCCTTATCCTGAAACGATACCGATATATAATCAATCTGCCCTAATGACTTTTGCATCCTGATTATTTCACTTGAGTTCAAATTGTTACCGTATGCGTTGGCGAAAAACTCAATAATGGGCTTGTCAATGGTCAGGAGAAGTGACTTTTTCTCCATGGTGCGATTACTAAAATCCATTGCATTCACTTGAGAGGTTAATGTTAAACCAACGAGAACAATTACCACCAGTTTAAAAATTTTTAAAGTTTTCATTTTTTTATTATTTAATTTAATTATTCGTTTTGTTTTACATGAATAAGACGCTCAAATAATAGTTTTGTTACATTTGCAAGTGTTAAATTATGTGAACGTTACAGCAATTCTGGTTAATAGTTTGTTAATTTTCATTTTAAAAAATAACCCAATAAAAAAACCGGCTCTGTAAAGCCGGTTCTTTTTGTCCAAACAACAAAGTCGTTAGACAGAGTCCTTCAGCCAGATCTCTATTCCAGGTAATTTACATCCAGCATCCAGGCTTCCAGGGGTGCAGCTTCAGGCTCTGGTGATGATATCAGGTAACCTGCGTTAAACATCCAATTCTCTAAACCCTGCTCATCCAACGATTTAAATTTCAACACGTAATCCGATGCATCCTCATCGCGGAACGATACCGTAATATGGTCAATCTGACCCAACATCTTCTGCATCCGCACGATGTCCTTAGCGTCGAGCTGATCTGCGTAAGCTTTCGCCATAAATTCGATAATCGGTTTATCAACAGTCAAGGTAATCGCTTTTTTATCAGCATTACGATGTGTGCGATCAATGGCTTTTGCCTGGGTTGTTAATACTAAAGAAATCAGAACAACACCCATCAGTTTTAAAATTCTTGAAGTTTTCATGGTTATTTTTTTTAAAGCTTTAATCATTTTGTTTACTACCTATAAGACGATGAATCGGAGGATATGTTACATCGTTAAGCGTTAAAGAATGTGAAGATTACAGCCCTTTTAGTTAATGATATGTTAATGCTTTTTCAAACTATTTATAAAAAGAAAAGCCGGCTTGTTAGAGCCGGCTAATCGGGACTGTTTCGAAAAACAAACACTTAGGATCTGTTAGTAAATAAAATTTACGTTTTAATTTTTTTAGGTTTTATTGTATAGTTCCATTCTCCATGAAAAGTATGAGGAAATAGATTGACTAATTTCAGCTCCTCGTCCGTGACAGCGATTCCTTTCACGTATTC
>CAIXKO010000834.1 GCA_903919925.1 uncultured Bacteroidota bacterium
CGTCATCCGCGTGCCATTCTTCATTCAGGTTACCAAGCTCACTTTGCCCCCTCAACCTCCCTATGAAAAGCCGCCCGGTGCGATTCCCCGGATTCGGCGTAATAAGTTACCCCTTCCCGTTTAGCTATCTCGCTGAACCTGGAGTAAGTACCGTCGTATTTTGCCAAAACAGGAGTGCGCTTGCACTTCAGATATAATACAGGCAGTGAGGCCATCTCCACGCGTTTCAAAATTTCAGGGTTATCGGCAACCTTGCAAGCTTCCTCAAATATCCGGCACGATTCCTTCACAAAATCATCTGAAAATATCGGATCATCCTGCGATAATCCCAAGTGAATATGCGTTTCCGGAGTGATCCTGCTATGCAGCAAATCGAAATACTGACGCACAAATTTGCCTGCCCTGCCATAATATCCGTACATAAAATCATTGATCACCGGCTCCGGATCAGCATCCGGATTCCAGAGCAATCTCGATAGCAGATAAGACCTCAACTCGGAAAACTCACCGCCACGACTCTGGTAAGCAGCCTGTTCCATTATTCCTATCGAATTATTTTCCCTGAAAGTCTGAATATTAGATTGCAGCACCTTAAAATTAGGGTACGGCATCACATAATGACTGAAATTAACCACGTAATCCCAAATATAGAGGTGTGGCGCCAGTGCCGACCACTTTTTCAGGTCATCAAGAAAAGATTTGTTTTGGGGACACGACTTGAAATCGTGAGCAAAACAACACTCAATGCTACACAATCGGACCACCACATTATTGCGCGGCCGGATAGATTTTGGCGGCGTGCGGGTATATTGATAAGCCAGTGTGCCGATAAATTTATCAGGAAATTCCTTTTCAATCGCTTCTGCCACCTGGTTTACAAACCAGATCATTAACCCCGATTCTCCACCCTCCTGCTTAACAATTGCCTGACATTTATCGCACTCACAGGGATTGTAACAATCGTTTTGCGATACATCATAGATCAGGTATTCAGGACTTTCGCGCATGCGGCTCCTGATCCTGTCAATCATAATTTTTAAAACCTCCGGATTGGTGAGGCAAAGCTGAGCCTGCTCTTTCACCCGTTTTCCATCAATCAGACTGTAATATTCCGGATGTTTACTAAAGAACTCAGATGGTGGCAATAACGGGTAAAAGGTATGCACTGCCCAGTAACTCTCCACACCGCCAGGCTGCACGTGGAATGCCATTGTGCCGTTCATCCGGTTTCGTGCTGCCCAAATGGGATCAAATGCTTCATAATAAAAGTCGTTCCGCACTCTCACCCCGGGCTTTTCCGCGTGATCGAACCAGCTGAAGGCAAACTCATTCCTTTGGGGAATCACGCTCACTGAAGGAGTGTACCAACGGCAACCCAACTCATTTTCGAGAAAAGCAATTACTCCATACATCGATCCGCGTGCTTTTCCACCATAGATTAAAATATTGGCTTCTGAATTACAATAACGGAACGATTCATCCAGGTCAGCTGGCGCCTTTTCACCGGTTTTATCTCTTACAAATTCATTGTATCCAATAATAATTTGCGGCCCCTTGTATAATGTACCCAACTGATCAATAGGCAATTCCACTCCGCTGATCTTTTTCAACCATTGCTGGAGTTCCGAGGCTGCCCATTTTTCCGATTCCGATGCCTGAGCATCGAGTGATATCCGGTAATCTGATTTTCCGTTTGAAAAAAGCGTATAATTTTTGCGTTCACCGGCGAAAAACGAATTTTCGGTATGAATATTTTCACCGCTTTTCAACTTTATATCGACCAGTGATTGGTAATGCTGATAACCGGAAGGTTTTAAATCTATTTTATTACAGAAACCTGAATTTCGCAATTCCTTAAACACTGTGTTTCCCAGATTGTTAACTATCTGTATATCGATACTTTTAATAAGCTGGTCCATTACAACCGATGTAAAATCGGACGCAACAGCTACCCCACCATCCTGTAAAGTGCTGATGCGAAAAAACGCACTGTTTCCGGCAAGATCCCGGGTTGAAAACGGGAGCAATCTCACACAAAATTTCCAACTGTTTCCGCGCTCTTCTACTTTTAAAAGCAAGGAATTAGTTCCCGCTTTCAGTAGCACAGGAATCTGGTCATCATCAATTGAAAGTCCCCTGCCCTGCTGGTAATCCCATACTTTAAGCCCATTAACCCAAAGCGATCCGCCATCGTTGGTTCCGATACTGATGATCCAAACTTTATCGCGGTCCGACAGAATTTCCGTATAGGCATAACCCAACACCGGGGCTTCTTTTGATAGTGCTTTATCCAGATCGATAATGGAATCGGGCGAATTAAACAGCTTCCATTCGGCTTTTCCTTTTACAAATCTCAACACATCGCCGGCTTTTACACTCAGGTTCTGCTCACCGCCCGATTTTGCCAGATAATCGGTCGTAAAACTGGCCAGATGACTAGTGAACCCGGTTGAATCCACTTTTGACTTTATCGGAATAGGGCCACATAAGAGCCACGATCTTAACCATTGACCGGGGATTACCGGCTGCGGAATCAGCTCCTGAGAACGGGCATTACTGATAAAAAAAAAGGCCGTAAGCAAGAGCAGGAGAAATGGAAGGCTGTGCGCTGAGGTAAGAATGGCACGCGAATGACGCGGATCCCTGCGGGAACGCGAATTTACGCGGATTATATTATTAGGATACGGGCGTTGTGACTGAATCCCTGTTAGTTGAAGGTCATTCATATTTTTCCATTTTTAGTTAAATCACGCAACACTATTCTAAAACTACTATTTTTCGATAAAGGATTATTTCTCGATAAAGTCGATTTTTCGATAAAAGTCTATTTAATAAGCACATCTCCCACCACACCCCGCATCCATTAAAAAAATCCGCGCAAATCCGCGTTCCCGCAGGGATCCGCGTCATTCGCGTGCCATTCTTCATTCACGGCGCTACGGCAGCGGCACCTACTGCTTTATCAGCCAGATCTCCGCAACCTGCGATCCCCTCTCACCCTCTCCTCCATCGTCCTGGCCACACGTCCAGGTAAACAAAACCTTGCCATCGCGGGTAACTTCCTCAGGCAGCGAAAACTCAAACAACGGCCGGGTTCCCATCCTGATAAAATCATGAATTAACACCCCGTCGGCAACCAGTTTCATATTGGAGCGGAAGCGTCCGGTATAGGCTATCTTCAAAGTATATTTGGCGCCAGGATCGAGGTTATCGTATTCCATCTCCAGTGGCGTATCGTACAAAGTGTTAACCTGATTCATCCAGGCCAAAGGAGTGGTTTGACCCTCAAAGCCCTTTGCCACCACCTCATGCACCCAATCCACGCCCGTTAACCCAACACCAAAACTCACCCGCGGCGATTCCAGGCTGCCGGGGTCCTCAGCCCAGGTCTTTTTTGATCTGACTCTTTTCCATGCCGACGGACTCCCAAAATTATCGTAAAACCCACCTGGCCCGGGATCGGTCCGATGAAGCATTTTATCAATCGCAGCTAATCTTCCCACCTCACTATCTATTTTTTCAATATCCTTGAGCTGGTCAAGCATCCAAAGGGCATCGTTCAGGGGAATATCGATATTATCTATAAAATTTCCTCTCCCTCCCGCTGCATGATGCTTTTTTATGGTAAGCTGGGCACCAAAACTGCGGAAAAGGGAATCAGCCAGTGCCAGGCAACGTTGCTTTAACTCAGGCGATACGGGGCTTTCGTATGCCAGCGCCAGCGTTCTGCGGGCATCGGAAATAGCCGTTTTTGAACCTGCAATCCTGGCCACTTCCAGTATATTCCAGGCTTGCCGTTCCAAATGATTTTCATAAATCAGCCTGCGCTGGGTATAAGCATCAAAATAAGCCCTGATTAATCCGTTTTGAAACCGGGGATTGCTCAAAACTGCAGAGGATGCCAGGCTTTCCATATCCTGCCATTGCTGCAGAGATCGTTGCACCTGATCATTCGACAAAAGCGGCCCACGGAGGTTCTGCTCGAGGCTCATTAAGCCCTGAGCCACTCCTTCCGTAAACTCCGGACCGATAAAATAACGGGCATAATCGCGCAGGGTTTCCAAAACAGGCAAAGAGGGATCCCAGTCTTGCCCGCTCCACACGAATTTATTTACATCGTCGTTGGTGCCCTCCGAATAGCTTATACTTCCCTGGGCCAATGGAGCATACAGGTTATGAATGAACTTTTCATCCAACGGGCGCGGGTTGATGCATTCGCGGCCCAATGTCATTGCCCACGAAATATCCCAGTCGGGAATCGGGTACTGACAGCTCAGGCTATGGGTAATATCGGGGTACAACCTGATCGGTACCGATGGGCCGATCAGCTTCTTAACCTCTGGCAAAGGGGTGCGTATCCAAGGTCCGTAAACGATTCCCCCAAACCAATCATAGTTCCGGTTTACCTGATTATAGAATTTACCGTACCATTCCTTGCTCGGTTTAAATGCCTGGGGTGATATCCAGATTTTGGCATTAGGATGATATTTATGCAAAACCGCCGCCACCTGACCCATCCACTGAAACAAATCATCAGGCTCCAGCTCGCCCGGATCTCCGCCCGGCACAAACAATGCATCGAGCTTTGGCAGCACACTAAAAACCATTGCCCTTTCATCCAGCTCTTTACGTATAGAATCGGGCGAATGATAATCACTTCCCATATTGGGATACCACATCCAAACATCCAGCCCATATTCCTTACAAATGCGCGACTGCTCTGCAATCATCTTAATGGCAGGCAGTTTCATGTGAACGCTTGTAAAATCATCATCGGTACGCGGAGGCATAATCTCGATGCTGTTAGCTCCAAAAATCACGAGATCACGTATATACCGGTCATATTGAGTCACATCCCAGGCATCATAAGCATTGGTTTTTGGGCGATAGCCCATCTGATGTCCGCGGATGGGGTAAACAGGGGTAGATGAAACAGTTAAATCCTCCGGAACAAGCATTTTACCATTGGTAAGCTTCATTTTTCGGAGTAAATACCCCACCCCATACAGGGCACCACGCTCATCGTTCCCGGCAACCAGGATGGTTTTGCGATCGATGACCGTAACCTTATACCCGTCGGCACCAGTCGACGGCATCTTACCTGCAATGGCCTTAAATGACTCCGCGAGCCTATTCAGCCTGCCGTCGATCGCAATAACAATGGCCAATTTTGCACCATCCGGTAACCGATCAGAAGCCGGAAGTAGAATGCCGGTTCGTTTCCGGATCTCCTCCTGCAGCACCTGAACAGCCTTATTCAGACGGATATTACTTTTTTCGGTACAAAAAACCGATGCTTCCGAGAAATTAATATTTTGAGTAAAGCAGGGCTGAAAAAAAGAAATAAATGAAATAATAATTAAAAATGGGTTGCGTATCATTTTAACAATCTATTTCTTCTTCAATAACAACTGATTAGTATCCGCCACAAACATCCGCGTACTTTGCGTAAAATCACCCCCAAACGGTGCTTTATATTTTAAATCAATATAAAATGCCTTAAATCCCGTTTCCGGATACTTAACCTCTACTTTAAATTCCGATTTATTGGCTGGACTCAAGCTGATATCGGACCAGGTATCATTTCTGAAGTCCTGATTTTCAGAGCTTGCACTCCACAAAATGGCATCGATCAATAATTCTGGGGTAGCCTTGATATCGATTGTAATTGTTCCGTTTGATTCTGATGCCGTATAATGGCAAATGGGATATTTCCCATCGGTTACCGTAGTCCCCACAAATGCGCTCAGCGTGGATATTGCCTTGCTTTTATCGCCCAAACCATGGCCGGCATTGGGAGTGTAGCAGATATGATTATCACCCGGAATACTATCGATATAATTTTTAACCGCATCAACCGGCCAGTAAGGATCGTTAGTGCCCATAAATAACATTTTTGGCATGGTAAGCGTTTTCCTGTAGGAGTACGGATCGATCATTTTCACCAGATCATCACCACCGGGTGTGCCTAATTGCTGGGCAATTCCTAACTTTACATAATCCTGAATTTCAATACTGTAGTCGCCCCATACCACCCTTTGGTAATCAATATTTACCGGCATATTAAGTACATCTATCACCATCGGACCAATGGCCTTTACCCGGGGATCATTGGCACCGGTGAGCCAGGTTGTCCAACCGCGTTTTGATGCCCCTGAAACGATAAAATGATTCACCTTTATATTAACCTCCTTTTTAGAGAATTCCTGCACCACATCCATTGCCCGCATCGCGCTTTTAGTCATTGGAAACAGCAATGGCCAGGTAAAATCATGATCATTCAGATAGTTATGAAGCGTATAGGAAATAATTTCGTCTTCCGTTAAACCGTCAAAAAGAGGCTGGTTGGGTATTTGCCAAACAATTGCCACAATGGTTTTATTGATTTTGGCCAGCATGCTCATGGAAACTGTTAGTTCCTCGGTCCATTCATGTGTATTCGGCTTGCCGTTATTAAGACTGCCACCCGTGATAAACAGCAAAGCATCAGTATATTTAACATCATCGGGTACCATAATGGTTATTTCGTGGTTCCAGTTCATCCCCCGCCATTGCTGCGAGGTAAATAAAATGCGATATAAAGATATTCCTTCAGCTTTGGTTTTATCCTGTACCTCCCATTTAAAAGAATTATCAGAATTATTAAGATAAGCCTGCAGCGCAGTTTCCGGAGTAACCGGCTTGGGTGAACAAGAGAAAATAATAGAAACTAATACAAACAAAAGTGAAAGTCTGAATAGCGTTTTCATAATAAATAGAATTAAATCATTTTCAAAGATAAGGTTAATATTTATGGGAGTGGAATTTTGGGGATAGATATATTTTGATGGGATTGTGGGGGAATTGGGAGACATTCCCGATCAGATAGTGCGATCAACCTCAACCCCGGCCATAGGGTACGGCAGGGGGCTGGGCCAAAATAGGGCAGGAGGGCAGAAAGGCAGAAAGGCAGAAAGGCAGAAAGGCAGAAAGGCAGGAGGGCAGGAGGGCAGAAAAGCTGGAAGTAAAGGCTTTAAAATTCAATAAATAAGTTGATTATGAGTAACTTATAATATTCATACTTTTAACCTTTCCTTCCTGCCTTCCTGCCCTCCTATCTTCTTGCCCTCTTGCCTTCTTGCCCTCCTGCCCTCCTGCCCTATTTTGGCCAGCCCCCTTTCTAATACAATATCCAACCTAACTCAAATCCCTACCAAGGCTTTCCTGTTCCCTGCAACAGCCACATTTTTGACCATGGGCTGTTTTTTCCATCAGGTGAGGTGAAATTGGTGATTTCGAGTTTGTCGATAGCGGTTTGAGAATTAGATGGATTAAAGCTCAGCTCATTAACCCCATAATAAAACCGGAGCGGTAAAACGGTCCTTCTTGCAGCAGGACCAGCAACCAATTTAGGCAGTCCGGTTCTACGGTAATCGAACCAGGATTCCGCTGCGGCTGACCAGCTGGCAATCCATTTCTGCTGCATCACCTGCTCCAGCGTTCCATTGTGAGCAACTCCCGGAGTGGCAATATACGATTCATAAGAACCACCAACTCCCCAGGCATCCAGCGATGCTTTAACTCCGTTTTCATAATAAAATTTGGCTGTTCCATTAACCGACCATCCCTTTACAGCGGCTTCAGAAAGGATAAAGCTCACCTCGGCTGCCGACATCATCCTGGCTTTTAGCAACGCACCCGAAGCCTGC
>CAIXKO010000835.1 GCA_903919925.1 uncultured Bacteroidota bacterium
GCTGAAAACTGCTTCTACTTCGGTTACTGATGCAACCGAGCATAATACTCAATTGGCCAGAATCGTTTTTCAATGCGATGTTCGGAATAACGTTAGCCGCCTGATAAATTATATATGGAATGCTGACTATGAAGCAAACGTCCCTTCTGTTGAAGTCATTGGTGCCGATGAAGGTATTCAACATACTTTTGTTCTGGAGGAGGACATTTTTGCGGAAGGTGTGCGTACGCTGGTGAATTTTAAGAAATACTATTATGTTGCCATTGCTTATGCATACAACAATTTCCTGAAATACGACCAAAACAATCCGGATTCATTTGAAGGTCAGCGTTATCCTTATCTGGCAGGCCGCAAAGGTGCTGGTGGTCCGATCAAGATTTACGAAGCCATTCCGCATAAAATTGAACCTGAAGAAGGTGGTACTATGATCCAGGGAACCTTTGGAGATGCTCCGGCAGTGGTTCAGATCGAAGGACATGGAACAGGTTTGAACGCCGTTGAGATTTCAAAGGAATCGCATGATGAAATTATGAAGGGTGCACCATGGACGGCCAAACAACTGAAATTCCAGGCAGGCAAAGGCCCGATCACTGTGAAAGTTGTTGACCCGATGAGCGTGGTTGATGATACCTATACCATTAAATTTGACTCAGTTAACTATTTCATTTCTACCTCTTTCATGAACGGTAAAGTAATGGATGGTAACTGGATTATCACTAACTCAAAGGGCGAAAGCGTTCGTTCGGAGAGCTTTGTGATGAACAATTATGACCAGCTGATCCTCCAGTGGGGATTGTCGGTGAATATTACCCAGGCCGAGATACCGTTCAAATACGGATCAATCAACAACGGATTCCTGGAAGCATCAACTGAATATGAGGACCGGGGAAATGTATGGCTTACCTTTATTCCGGATGAGGACCGTTCCAGTCCGCGAAACTGGATCAGGGCCGGATACAATGATGGCGATAACTCCGATAAAAACTCCGTGTACGAAAAGATATTGCAGGGTACCTGGGCACCTTTCCAGGTGGTGAACATGGGAGTACATGGACCTGCTTACGATAAGGCTGCCAATGCCATCGATACCAAAAAGCAGCGTCTGAGCTCAATCGACCTGTACTTTACTTCCGAGCGTAAGAACTGGAGCCGTTCACCGGTTATCGAAACAACTGACGATCCGCTGCTGAGCATCGGAGGTGCAGCCAAGTTTGAACTCCGCGCCGGTCTCTCGATCGATAAAACAGGTAAACCTGGAGTATTGGGAAGTGGTGCAAGCGAAAATGAAGCCGATCCAAACTATATCAGCGAAAACGGTATGGGCTGGTTCCCGGGTTACGCAATCGACGTGGAAACGGGCGAGCGACTGAACATCGTTTATGGAGAAAGCTCCTTCCTCACTGGTGATAACGGAGCCGATATGGCATGGAACCCATCCACACGGGAGGGATCAAAACTATATCTGGCTAAGAATCGTCTGGATCCTGGTTATACCGACGTATATTTTGGTGGTAAGCACTTCATCTATATTATGGGTCATAACCGTACCCAGCCGGGTCTCAAGGATTTGAACTATTTCCCAGCCTATGATGCAGGTAAATTTTACATGGAGAAGATGGCCAATACCAAAAACACGAGCCGCCGTCAGCAATTGCTGATTAACGCCATGTGGACTGCTATACCAATGGCCGACAGCCGGTTTGTGAAACCCGAGGATGTTGCCAACGATGTATAC
>CAIXKO010000836.1 GCA_903919925.1 uncultured Bacteroidota bacterium
AGTTGATCGAAAAGGATTTCAGACATAAACAATTCATTCTTCATTCGCTCAATCGCGAGTATCAACCCTTTCCGGTGGCACTGGAGGAAATCACGGAAATCTGGAAATTCATCCATTACATCAGCACGGAAATGCCGGATAAACTCCCTTTGGAACATGAATTGTTCTCCGCCATAGCAAATTTGAAAAAAGAAGTTGAAGAGATCAAAGGAAGGGGGTAATCATGATGAGCCAAAACCATCAGGAGGAAAAGGACCGTCAGCGATCAAGGAATGATTATATGATCAATCTGAAATCTGAACTGGAAATCAGGATGTTGCATGAAAAAGTAGATCACATGGTTATGCATCAGCAAAAAGCATTAATGGAGATTCAAAAAATGCAGATCGAGATACTGAATGAAATAATGAATAAATCCAATAGTAAATAATGTTCGCGGTTATCGACATCGAAACCACTGGGGGGAGTCCGGTCACCGAAAAGATTACTGAGATTGCCATTTTTATACATGATGGTTTAACGATTGTAGATGAATTTGTTACGTTAGTTAATCCGGAGGTGAATATCCCTTACTATATTACCGGATTAACAGGCATTACCAATGCCATGGTGTCAGATGCTCCAAAATTTTATGAGATTGCCCGGAAAATTGTAGAGATAACTGAAGATCAGATTTTTGTTGCGCACAATGTGAATTTTGATTACAGTTTTGTGCGGCAGGAGTTTAGGAAGTTAGGTTATGAGTATAGCCGAAAGACTTTGGATACTATCAAACTGGCGCGACAAGTGGTTCCCGGTTTGCCTTCCTACTCACTGGGAAAGCTCTGTGCTTCAATCGGCATACCCTTAAATAACCGTCACAGGGCCGGTGGCGATGCTATGGCAACCGTTAAACTATTGGAAGAATTGCTAAATCGTGATCATAAAAATATCGCTGCAAAAATTCTCAAACCTGGCCACCCCGAAGGCCTGAATGAATATATCACCAAAAAAGTGTTGAATAAACTGCCGGAAGAAACCGGGGTCTATTTTTTCTGGGACGACAAGCAGGAACTCATATATATAGGAAAGAGCAAGGATATCAGAACCCGGATTTTCCAGCATCTGCATAATCAAACTACACGCAAAGCAATGGAAATGCGCGATAGAATTGCAGATATCACCTGGGAACTTACAGGTAATGAACTTATTGCATTACTTTTAGAATCAAATGAAATTAAAAAGCATAAACCTATCTATAACCGACAGCAACGAAGAAGCTTTTTTAATTATGGGCTGTTCTCCTCGGAGGACAAGAATGGTTATATCAATTTTTCGATCAGCAATACCAACCAAACTGAAGTACCCTTAACTACCTTTACTTCAAAGCGGGAAGGACGGGATATGCTCACTGAATGGGTAGAGAACTATCATCTGTGTCATAGATTATCAGGACTTTATGACTCCGCAGGAGCCTGTTTTCATAAGGGAATTGGGGAGTGCTTTGGTGCTTGCACCGGTGAGGAATCTCCGGAAGCATACAATCAGAGAGTTCACAAATTTTTGGAAAGATTTGAATATGACTATCAGGATTTTTTGATTATCGACAAAGGAAAATCGAAAGATGAAATTGGGGTGGTATGCATCGAAAAAGGACAATACCGTGGTTTTGGTTATGCTGGTGCCGATCAGGAAAATAATACCGAAGTGCTGAGGGATTCGATTCGCTTTTATCCGGATAATCGTGATATTCATGCGCTGATTCGCCTATATTTGCGTAAAAATAATGCGAAAGTTTTACCATTATGATGATTTGCGGCATTTTGGGTCCATTTGAGATTATCCTCATATTAATTGTGCTGGTGATTATCCTTTTTCCTACTGCAAGAATGATGCTCAACAGTCGCGAGAATTATACCGAGAAACTGGATCAAATCGAAAGGCTGGAACGATTGTTTAGAGATGGAACTCTTAGCAAAAGACAGTTTAACAGGCAGAAAGCTAAGATTTTGAGGAGGAGGTGAGAACTTGAAGAACGTAAAGAAGGTGAAGAACGTAAAGAGCGTAAAGAAGGTGAAGAACGTGAAGAACGTGAAGAACATTTAGAAAGAGAAGGACGGGAGAATGTAAAGATTTGGGGTTATGAATAGGATAAAGGTTTGGGTGTGGGTTCGGATTAAAGTTTGGGTTTGGGTAGGGGTTATGATGGTTTTGCTAGGATCGGCAGGGGGAGTGATGGGCCAGAAAGTTTTTGAACAGGATACCATTAAAACAACTTCGGGCGATTTGGTCATTACTTCGATCGGTCATGGTTCACTGCTATTTAAGTTTCAGG
>CAIXKO010000837.1 GCA_903919925.1 uncultured Bacteroidota bacterium
AGGTAATCGCAATGTTGATGTTTTCCAGGAAGATTCATTATGGAAACTTAAGGTTGATGGAAAACAGTTTGCTGCAGATCAGGAAATGATTAAAGGTATCATTGATGAATTAGCCAACATGACCCCTGATCGTTTGGTGGCAACCAACAAGGACCTTTGGAAGGATTACGATATAACAGATTCACTGGGTGTTAAAGTTATTGTTTACGGTCAGGATAAAGAAAAAACAGAGCTGACACTCGGACGGTTTTCTTATAATCAATCCACACGGAAACCTAGCACGTATGTTCGGGTTGACAATGAGAAGGAAGTTTATGCTGTTGAGGGGTATTTAGGAATGACATTTAACCGTGAGATCAACAGTTTGCGCGACAAGAAAATTTTCAGGTGCAACCAGAATGATCTAACCGGGATCAGTTTCAGCTACCCGATGGATAGTTCAATTACTTTAGCCAAACAGGATAACAAGTGGCTGATGAATGGGATGCCTGTGGATTCCACCAGGATGGCCGGTTATTTGAATACCGTATCAGATTTAACCGGTACTGATTTCCGTGACGACTTCATTCCTGCCGGGGTAACTACTGAACCGTTAAAGATTGTTTTAACCGGCAACAACATGAAGCCGGTTGAAATAAAGGCTTTCAGAGACGCAACAGGCTCCGTTATCAACTCGAGTGAAAATAGCACAACCTATTTTTCCGGAGATAAGGCGGATATTTATAAGCGGGTTTTTCAAGGGAAAAATTACTTTTTCGCGGCAAAATAGCCTGAATGACTACTGACGAAAGGTATAGCCACGTAATTGATTGGTTTAAGGAAAACATGCCGGTTGCGGAAACCGAGTTAAAACATGATGATCCATACCAATTAATGGTGGCTGTAATTCTTTCGGCCCAGTGTACCGATAAGCGGGTTAATCTGATCACCCCGGTGTTTTACAGCCACTTTCCAACGGTTGAAAGCCTGGCCGGGGCAAATCGCGATGATGTTTTTGACCTGATCAGGACCTGTTCTTATCCGAACAACAAAACGGAGCATTTGATTGGTGCATCCAAAATAATTGTCAGTGATTTCGATGGCCGTCTGCCTCAGGAAGTGGAGCAGTTGATGACCCTGCCCGGTATCGGGAGAAAGACGGCCAACGTAATCGCTTCCATTGCCTTTAACAAACAGGCGCTGGCAGTTGATACACATGTATTCAGGGTATCGGCCCGCATTGGCCTTACCACCGGAGCTAAAAATCCTTTAGAGACTGAGCAACAGTTAATTAAGAATATACCTGGCGAGTTGCATTCAATTGCGCATCACTGGCTCATTCTCCACGGGCGGTATGTGTGTGTGGCCCGTAAGCCTAAATGCGGGGAGTGCGGGTTAAGAGATTGGTGCCGGTACGCGGCCGAAGGGGAGGTGGGAGGATGAAGAAGAATGGCACGCGAATAACAAAGATTGGCACGCGAATGACAATGATTGGCACGCGAATGACAAAGATTGGCACGCGAATGACGCGGATCCCTGCGGGAGCGCGAATTTGCGCGAATCTTTTTAGAGTATCACTATAAGAAAAGATAATTGTTTTTCATCTTTTCCATCAAATTCAGGATGCCCTCATTTGCTCTGATTCACAAAAAAAAAAAATCCGCGTAAATCCGCGTTCCCAAAGGGATTCGCGTAAATCCGCGTGCCATTCTTCTTCGCCGGCCATTCTTTTTCCCCCGCGATCCCTTATTTCCCACCTAATTCTTTTATCAACCGGTAAGCATCTCGAAACGCCATACCGGAATTGACCAGTTCCATCACTTTCTGCACCGACAATAATTCAGGAGTCATAGCTGTATTCAAATTCTCCGGATTTGGAGTGAGGCCCATCATCACTACCTGACTAACTTCCAATACATCGCGGCATGCCTGAAGGCCTCGCATTAGCGGTTCCTTGGTAAACTGGAGATCGCGATGGTACCCCGAGATTAGATTTACAGGGATCATTCGCACCTGCTGTTCGTATCCTGAAACCTTATGATAGGAAGCCCTGATTAATTCCAAAACATCGGGATTCTTCTTGTGAGGCATTATGGATGAACCTGTTACCATGGAAGGATCGAGATTGAAATAGCCAATTTCAGGAAGCGTGAAAAAGATTAGATCGCTTGCCCATTTGTTGAGATCATACAATATCATCAAACAATCGTTCAATATACGTGACTCAAACTTTCCACGGCTATTTTGGGCATACATCGGATTTTCCTGAATCCGGGCAAACTCC
>CAIXKO010000838.1 GCA_903919925.1 uncultured Bacteroidota bacterium
CCCGGAAGATATTCATTTACCTACCTGACCGCCATGTACACTACTTCCGCCAGTCATGCCCTGGGAGGCGAATTTATGGGAGAGGCAGGAAACTTCTACGACGGATGGAACCTGCAATTTGTCAACCATATTGCCGGAATAAAAGGATTGTTGACCCTTTCAACGAAGACCTCTTTTTCCGCATTCATTCAATACAATACCGCAATCAGTAAATTCGTAACCAACATCCGTTTGCGGTGGAACCCACGCGAGGGCAATGACTTCTATATTGTTTATAATGAAGGGTTAAACTCAAACATCAGAAGGGAGGTCCCGTACCTTCCCTATTCTATTGGAAGAACTGTTTTGTTGAAATACACCTATACTTTCAGGCTACAAAAACACTGATCAGGCAAAAATAGATTCCTTTTGGTTTTTCTTCAAGTTTTGAGTAATTGTACTCATTCGACTGAGTAAATTGTAAAACATGTATCAAAGATCGTTGTTTCAGCTCATTAAAACGAGGATGATTGAACCCAGAAGGTTTATCCAGGTGGTGGCAGGCCCGCGTCAGGTTGGAAAAACCACTCTGGTTAATCAGGTAATGAAAGACCTTCCTTTTGATGCTCATTACGCCACAGCGGATGGCCTTGTTACTGCCGGGAGCGTGTGGATTAAGGAGCAATGGGATTTTGCGCGAATCAAACAAGAACAAAATCCATCGGCGGCCTTTTTGAACGCATAGGCATGGCGGCTTTCCGGAAACCCGGGCTTTGATCACGCATTATCATGTATTTTGAGATTTGAGATTTGAGATTTTCGATGCATGGAACAAATAGAAGCCAGTTCCATTTCTAAACGGATAACCCCGTATCACCTAACAGCAATTTGTCCCCTCACCGCAATCACAGGTAGGCTCGGTGCCTCTGAGTAGTCCGTTGATGATTCCGGCAGCGCATCCCACTCCTGATTTTACTTTGATGGCTTCCGGGGCGCAATTCATGGCACAGGCTCCGCACTCCATGCACAGGTCCCTGTTTACGATAAAAGCCCGTTTGTTCCTCATCTCAAAAACAGCATGCGGGCACACGATCAGGCACATTCTGCAGCCATTGCACTTTTCTGCATCCAGCTCCAGCGTTACTACATCCGATAAATAAATATATCCGTTCATAATGGTAATAGACTGATAAAGCGTGATATAATCCATCCGATCAATCCGGCGCCCGCCATAACCAGCTGCACAGGAAACATTATTTTCATTTCCTTCTGAACACCGGAAAGAGAAGTAAAGGTGGAAGATCCGGTAAAATTCATGGCCATAAATGACGATAAACTGCCGATCATCAGGAACCAGGAAAAGATTTCCAGAAGATTACTACCAAGCATATGGTTAGCAGCCAGTAAGCATGCCACCGGCAGCGCCAAAACCAGACCCTTCACCGCAAACCTCCGGAATGGAATATAGGGTAGCAAAACGGGTGTGAGCACGCACCCTGCAAGATATCCCGCTGCCAGATTAACCGCTGCCTTCCATCCATTGGTTAAGGTAATATCCATGGAGTATCCCGATCGGTTGAGTCCGGAAAGGAAGAAAAATACCAGCGGAACTAAGATCAGGTAATACCGGGCATAAAAAATATCGACCGGAATCAGTTCAAGCCTTTCTTTCAAGGAAAAAGTTACGGTACGCATCTCCGGGGTGGCTTTCAATCCGGCTGCAATAAACGGCTTTATGTCTAACGCCCTGACAGGCCCATAAATAACCTTGAACCCGGTTAACCTTTTCACCTCGTGAGCCGCCACACCCGGAGCACCGAGCTGAGGCAATATCAGTTCACGGTGATCCACCAGACTGGTAAGATGATGAGCACGAATCCGGCGAACAATCTCCTTGTCGCTGAAAGTTTTTTTACCGGCTGCGCACCAAACATTTATTCCTTTTGTATTGATAACCAGTATCCAGGCATCCATCCCATCCAGTGCCCGGCGGAGGTGATCAAAGCTCAGTTTGTAATTTCCGGTAACAAAAACGCGGGAGGATGGATCGGGTTTTCCAATGGCATAAACTCCGGGTTTTATCTGGTAGCTCATCCGGCCCAGCGACCAACGCACTTTCACCGCATCCAGACGATCACGCAGGGTCCAGTGGGTGGAAACAACCGGGATGCTGGCGGAACCTGATTGCAATTGACCGGAAATAAAATAGGAAATCATGTAAAAAAACTGTGACACTCAATTTCATGCAATAGTACAAAAGAAAATCGCTCGCTCATTTGGCAGGAGGGGGTTAATTACTTTCATAAATTTTGATGGCCGGATTGTGATTAAACCTATTTTAGCAGCACTAAACAATAGTTAAATTATGAAATCCAGAATCAAGCAGTTATCCGGATTATTGTTACTGGCAGTATTGATAATCGCCTGCCAGCCAAAGGCCGGTCCCGCATTCGAACTCACCGGTAAGCTCGTTGGCATCACCGATGGCAAAGCAACCCTTACTGACATCAATGATGAAAATCAGACCGCCGATACCATCCTCATCCGCAATGGCGAATTCAAGTATAAACGGGAGCTCCCG
>CAIXKO010000839.1 GCA_903919925.1 uncultured Bacteroidota bacterium
CTTTTTCGATTCTCCCCGGCTAATTTCAGCTTCGGCAGTCTGCTGAACCAAATCTTTGTAATAACGGGCACTGTCCAATAATCGTGCAGCGGTAAGTGATTTCTCGATTTTTTGAGCAATCCTGAAAACAGTTTTGTAAACTTCGGGACCAGGGTTCTGCTTTTCCTCAAACAACGATTCTGTGAATTCGAGGAAATCAAATCCCGGTTGGTTGTTCTGGTTGATTAAATTCTGGAGCCGCTGAACAAAGTTCTCTTCCAATGCCGGATCTTTCACTCCAAAAGATGATTGCGGTACCGTATTTACCTGCGGTGCGCTATTTACCTGTGGTTGAATGTTTTGAATCGGCTGGTCGGGTGTGTCACCTTCCGTGTCCCGGATAAAAAGCTTCTTGAAGCTAAATCCTTTATTGCTATCTGCCATAGTCCCTGATTCTATTTTGGTTAGTTACTTAGCTAGCCAAAACTCAACAGCAAGCCATATCGGTTTGGTTAGCACAATCAGGTCAAAGGTAGCAAAATCTATTTTTATGGTTTGTAAAAATAGAATGACTTGTGAAGAACAATTTAGCCCTGCATCAAATAGCGTAGCCAATCTTTAGTGCCAGGCCAACAAAACTCTTGTTAAGTTTGGGAAAGGAATATGACTTCAGGTCTGCACCAATACTCATCCGCTTGTTGAGATTCTGCGTATATCCAAAGGAATAATAGTAGCAGTAATGCCAGTTTACCGTTGATACCCTGCTTTCAAAGGCATCAACCATGGATTTTATGTGCGAAATCCCAATTCCTCCCAGTACATCAATCTTCCAGATTTTCATATTGAAAACAGCAACAATGGGCACGGAATTCAGCGTAGCTTCAAAGTGAGCCGAACCATAAGTAGTGGTTGTATCAATGGTTTGCCTGTTTAAGCAAATTTGAGTGATGTCTATTCCGATATTAAGCTTTTTCCCGGGTTTACCCAGAAAAAGAATAGATGGAGAATAATCAAAACCGGCGTGGTTAAACCCTTTAAAAGGGAGTTTTGAAAACACATTAAATGCTGCCTGAATGGAAAATCCGGCAGTGGAATTTTCGGGACTGCGGACGAGCGGGCAGGCACAAACATCTTCAATTCCTGAGGAAAAAAGGGCCAGAAATATCAGTATCAGTTTAGTTTCGCGTATAGTACTCATAGGCAATTACTGAAGGATAATTGGATAAAATACCATCAAAACTTCCGTCTCTCAAAAATGTATTAATTAATACAAGCTGGTCAATGGTCCATACAAAAACTCTCTTGCCGTTATTGTGAATCGCATTAACTTCTTCCGTGAATGTTGGCTCTCATGGGTTTTTACCATTTAGTTTCCCATAATGATCTGATTAATTTCCTGAAGCACTTTTTTTGATTCAGGAAACCCGAATATCATCCAGTCGTGTATCATCTTTGGGTATTCAAAATAGTTAATTTTTATTCCCTGCTGATCACAGATCCCCTTAAACTTTCTGGCATCCGGATTTAACAAGTCGTATGTACCGGTGAAAAGGGTTAGTTGTCCAAGATTATGAAGGTCTCCGTAAATAGGGCTAACCCATGGATTTTTTGTTGAAATGCCTTTTGCATAAGCTTCTCCGGCTGCTTTCAAGCCTCTGGCCATCAGGAAAGGATCTTTTTTTTCTGCATTAGGAATTTCAGGATTGCTCATGCTCACATCGAGCCAGGGGGAGAGTAAAACGATATGTTTGGGCTGGTGGTCCTGCTCCTCCCGGAGTTTCTGAGCAAACGC
>CAIXKO010000840.1 GCA_903919925.1 uncultured Bacteroidota bacterium
AACACATTAAACTCCGGAAATGTCCCTATACAAAATAACTATCGATCATATTGAGATAGAGGTTGAACCGGGAACCACTATCCTGAATGCCGCGCGTAAAATAGGAGGCAGCGTGGTTCCTCCCGCGATGTGCTACTACTCAAAACTAGCAGGCAGTGGTGGAAAATGCAGAACCTGCCTGGTAAAGGTTGCGCAAACCTCATCGAAGGATCCCCGGCCCATGCCAAAACTGGTGGCTTCATGCCGGACAACCGTTCAGGATGGCATGGTTGTGGAAAATACCACATCACCCGAAGTGCTGGAAAACCGGAGGGCGATTACTGAATTTCTGTTGCTGAACCACCCGCTCGACTGCCCTGTTTGCGATCAGGCGGGCGAATGCCATCTTCAGGATCTATCCTACGAACACGGGCTCGATGAAACCAGAACCATTGAAGAGCGCCGAACCTTTGAACCCATCGATATTGGTGATTACATTAAGCTTCACATGACCCGGTGCATACTTTGCTATCGCTGCGTTATGGTTGCCGATCAGCTTACTGAAAAACGCGTTCACGGAGTACTTTACCGTGGCGACCATGGTGAAATTGGTACCTATATTCTGAAAGCCATTGAATCCGATTTTTCAGGCAACATGATTGATGTTTGTCCTGTTGGGGCATTGACCGATAAAACTTTCCGCTTCAAGAGCCGGGTATGGTTCACCAAACCGTACGATGCCCACCGCGAATGCCCGAAATGCGGCGGCAAAACAGTTTTGTGGATGAAAACCAATGAGATACTTAGGGTTACTGGAAGGAAGGACAAATACGGGGAGTTGGAAGAATTTATTTGTGATGAATGCCGTTTCCATCATAAAAACCAAAGTGACTGGATAATCGAAGGACCCAGAAAAATTGACCGGCATTCGGTAATTTCACAAAATCATTATACACTTTGAAATGGATTGGATAACCTTTCTATATAAAACCATTTTTCTGTTCATTATATTGATTGTCACTCTATTGGTGGCCATGTATTCCACCTATGGTGAAAGAAAAGTGGCTGCTTTTATGCAGGACCGCAGAGGACCCAACCGTGCAGGACCTTTTGGGCTACTTCAACCATTAGCCGACGGATTAAAGATGCTCATGAAAGAGGAGATCATTCCGCTTACGGCAAATAAAAAATTGTTTGTTCTTGGACCTTCGATTGCCATGACAACCGCGTTGCTAACCGGCGTGGTAATACCCTGGGGAGGAGTACTTACCATAGGTGGCCGCGAATTTCCTTTACAGATTGCCGATCTGAACATCGGCATCCTCTATGTTTTTGCCATGGTTTCAATCGGCGTTTATGGCATCATGATCGGAGGCTGGGCATCAAATAATAAATACGCTTTACTAGGATCAATCAGGGCCGCCTCCCAAATGATCAGCTACGAACTGGCGATGGGAATGTCGATTATTGCGCTGGTTTTAACAACCGGTTCGCTGAGTCTTCATGAAATTGTTAGTCAACAGCATGGTATGAATTGGAACGTTTTTCATCAGCCATTGGGTTTTCTGATATTCCTGATCTGCGCTTTTGCTGAAACCAATCGTGCCCCTTTTGATCTGCCTGAATGTGAAACGGAACTGATAGGAGGCTACCACACCGAGTACAGCTCCATGAAGCTTGGATTCTATTTGTTTGCCGAGTATATAAATATGTTTATCTCATCGGCAGTTATGGCAACCCTGTTTTTTGGTGGTTATAACATGCCGTTCATTGATCATTTGGGATTGTCGTCTAATCTGGTCACTTTACTTGGAACCGCCTTTTTCTTTATCAAGATAATCAGTCTGATCTTCCTGTTCATGTGGGTAAGATGGACATTGCCCAGGTTCCGTTATGATCAGCTGATGAACCTGGGATGGAAAGGGCTGATACCGCTTGCCATATTTAATATCCTGGCTACCGGGGTTTATTACTACTTTACCGAACTCGCTTAAGACCAAGCTCCATGCAAAAGCTGACCAACCGATCGAAAGTAGTTTCCAATAAAAGGATGACCTTAATGGAAAAGATATTTCTTCCAGCCATTCTCGGTGGAATGTTTATCACCATTAAGCATTTTTTCGGCAAGAAGGTTACCATCAACTATCCCGACCAGAATCGTGAATTCAGTAAAGTATACCGGGGTCAGCATGTATTAAAACGCGACGACCAGGGGCGGGAGCGCTGTACCGCCTGTGGATTATGTGCAGTTGCTTGTCCGGCCGAGGCCATTACAATGATTGCGGCTGAACGAAAACCGGGTGAAGAGCATCTTTACCGTGAAGAAAAATATGCGGAGGTTTATGAAATAAACATGCTTCGTTGCATTTTTTGCGGCGATTGTGAGGATGCATGCCCCAAAGAAGCTATTTTCCTGACCGATCGTATTGTAAAATCGGACTATGAGCGGGAACCCTTTGTTTATGGGAAAAACATTTTGGTTGAACCGATGGATCCGGGTAAACGGATCGATATATCGGTCAGGCAAACTGAGAATGTACGTATTTTTAAAACGGACCGGCGTTTCGCCCATAACAGATAATTTTTTTTAAATTTCTATAAATCAGGAATAATGATCTTTCTATTTTACCTGTTATCGGCAGTAATGATTATCAGTGCATTACTGGTGGTTTTTTCAAGGAGCCCGATAAACAGTGTTATTTATCTGATAGTGTGCTTTTTAGCCATGGCCGGTCACTATATACTACTGAACGCCCAGTTTCTGGCAGTGGTACATGTTATTGTTTACACTGGTGCCATTATGGTTTTGTTTCTTTTTGTAATCATGCTGCTCAATCTGAACCGGGCGAGCATCCCTCAAAAAACTTCTGCAACCCGCATTTCAGCCATCATTACCGGCGGATTGTTTTTCCTGGTCATCCTGGCTTCCACGCGTCAGGTATTGGAAATGCATCCCCAAAATCCGTTTAACAGCCAGATCGGGCTCGTATCAGAAATAGGCCAGACCTTGTTCCATGAGTTTTTACTTCCGTTTGAGATATCGTCGGTATTGTTTATTTCTTCAATGGTTGGCGCAGTGATGTTCGGCAAGAGAGACCTTCCGCCTGAAAAACCTGAATCCACTTTAAAACCCTGAAATCCCTATGCAACATATACAATCAGCCATTCAAATTATTCCTCTGGAGCATTATGTTATTGTGAGCATTGCGCTCTTCAGCATTGGATTGTTGGGTGTGCTTTTCAGGAGGAACACTATCATTATCTTGATGTGTATTGAACTAATGTTCAATTCAGTAAACCTTTTGATTACTGCTTTTGCCGCTTACCATTCCGATCCTGCCGGGCAGGTATTTGTCTTTTTTATCATGATTGTGGCAGCTGCTGAAGTTGCTGTTGGACTCTCAATTTTGGTGATGATGAAGCGGAATATTGATTCAGTGGATATTAACCTGTTGAACCGATTGAAATGGTAGGAGCTTTTCCATTGATAAACCTGGCCTGGCTGGTTCCGGCTTTCCCGCTGCTGGGGTTTCTGATTGCCGGTTTGGGATATAAGAGTCTAAAACGCAACCAGGCAGGCATAATTGGCAGCACCGCCATTCTCATGTCCTTCATTTTCACTATTGTGTTGTTTTTCAGCCTCCGGAAGTCGGGTCAGGATTCAGCAACAATAACACTTTTCAATTGGATATCGGTTGGAAAGCTGGATATTCCGTTCGCCTTCCTGATTGACCATCTATCCCTTACGATGATGCTGATCATTACCGGAGTTGGCGGACTCATTCACATTTATTCCATCGGGTATATGAAGGGGGACGACCGGATAAATTCATTTTTTGCGCAAATGAATTTATTCACGTTCAGCATGTTATTGCTGGTGATGGGAGCAAATTACGTTGTTTTATTTATTGGCTGGGAGGGTGTTGGACTATGCTCTTATCTGCTTATTGGGTTTTGGTTCAAGAAGCCAGACTATAATTACGCTGCCCGTAAAGCCTTTGTAATGAACCGTATCGGCGACCTGGGCTTTATTCTGGGAATCATCCTTTTGTTTTTCACTTTTCACTCGGTAAGCTTTTCCGAAATCTTCGCCCAAGCTGGTACTTTTCAAGCCGGAGCGCCCATCATAACATTGATTACTATTCTTTTGCTTATCGGTGCAGTGGGCAAGAGCGCCCAAATACCGCTGTTCACCTGGTTGCCCGATGCCATGGCGGGTCCCACACCGGTTTCGGCACTTATCCACGCTGCCACTATGGTTACCGGCGGTGTTTACATGATTGCCCGGTCGGGAATTCTTTACAGCCTGGCCCCGGTAACACTCACCCTGATTACCGCATTGGGTTTGACCACGGCAATTCTGGCTGCGATTATCGGGCTAAAGCAAAATGATATTAAAAAAGTTCTTGCTTATTCAACTGTTTCGCAGCTGGGTTATATGTTTTTCGCTTTGGGGCTGGGCGCCTTTTCAGCGGCTGTATTCCATCTCACTACCCATGCCTTTTTCAAAGCCTTGCTGTTTCTTGGAGCTGGCAGCGTTATACATGCCATGGGCGGCGAGCAGGATATTCGAAAGATGGGGGGACTCCGTAAGAAAATGCCGCTGACTTACTTTACATTCCTGGCAAGTACCCTGGCCATCAGTGGGATACTGCCATTTTCCGGTTTTTTTAGTAAGGACCTGATTCTCAGCAAAGCTTTTGAGCACAATCCCTGGTTATATATACCGGCTTTGGCAGGGGCACTTCTGACCTGCTTTTACATGTTCCGATTGCTTTACCTTGTATTCTTTGGGAGCCAGCGCCTTGCGGGTGCTCATCCCCATGAATCGCCCCGCGTTATGACCGTCCCACTTACTCTTTTGGCTGTCCTTTCAATTTTCGGAGGATTTTTAAACATCCCTTCCATTCTTGGTGGAAATTCAAAATTTACCTCTTTTCTGGATCTTGCCGTTTTTTCAAAGGCATCTGATGGGATCAGCCATGCAGTGGAAGCCGGGTTGATTTTACTTTCATTTTGCATGCTGATAGTTATTATCGGGTGGGCATACCGGATATATGTGAGAAAAGGAGTGATTCCGGCAGGTGATCAGGAGCCAACTTTACCGATTAACAAATTGATTTATAATAAGTTTTATTTCGATGAAGCGTACGCTTTCCTTTTCGAGAAGCCATTCGGGTTTTTATCAGACTTCTTTTTCAATAAAGTGGAAGAACCTGTTTTAAACAGATTTATTGATTGGATTGGTGAGGTAACTTCTGGATTGGGCACCCTGGTTCGCAGGATTCAAAGAGGTAACATGAGTTTCTACCTTTTTGCCATGGTGGCCGGTATACTTTTATTTATGATTTTCATTCTGACAATCTGAACAAAATGATATTGCTATTCATTCTGCTGATTCCTTTCCTTACGGGCCTGATCCTGTCGCTCATCAGGAATTCTGCCATTGCGCGGTCCATTGCGCTGGGGTCATCACTTATTAACTTGATAATCACCATCCTGCTGCTTATACAAGGTTCCGATGACGGGATTTCCATTAACTGGATTAACTTTCTGGGGGTCCGGTTTGCACTGGGTTGCGATGGTATCAGCCTCCTCATGGTTTTGCTGACCAATTTGCTTTTTCCTTTCATTATTCTGGCCGGATTCAAGCGCGATCAAAGATTGGTACCCTTACTCAACGCCTTGATACTGTTCACCCAATCGGCCTTAATTGGAGTATTTCTGGCACAAAACGCTTTTTTGTTCTATATTTTCTGGGAATTGGCACTGATTCCGGTGTACTTCATTCTGCTACTCTGGGGAGGTAAAAACCGGAATAGCATTACTTTGAAATTTTTCATTTACACACTCACCGGCAGCTTGTTTCTGCTATTCGGGATTATTTATCTGTATCAGCTGACACCTTTCCCACATACCACCGATTTTTCTGCTTTCAGCTTGCTTGACATTCCAACTGGAAAACAAATCTGGCTTTTCTGGATTTTGTTCATAGCCTTTGCTATAAAAATGCCGATCTTCCCTTTTCACACCTGGCAGCCAACAACTTATACCATGGCTTCAACCCAGGGGGTTATGATTTTGGCCGGTGTAATGACAAAAATGGGAATTTATGGTGCCTTACGATTCCTTTTTCCTGTGGTGCCTGCCGGTGTTCAGTTCTGGCAAAACACCGTTATCATTTTGAGCCTTACCGGGATGGTTTATGCCTCCGTGATTGCTTTCCGGCAAACCAATCTCAAAAGGTTGATTGCCTTTTCCTCGATGGCTCACATTTCACTGATTTCGGCTGCCCTATTTGCTGTAAATTATTATGCTTACCAAGGTATACTCCTTCAGGTTGTCAGCCATGGAGTTACCATTGTAGCACTCTTCTACCTGGTTAGTATTATTGAACATCGGGCCGGAACTCCGGAATTATCTCAGATGGGTGGACTGAAGATTCAGGCTCCAAACCTTTCGATTCTCTTTTTGATAGTGGTATTAGGAGCTATTGGCCTGCCTCTGACAGCCGGTTTTGCAGGAGAGTTGTTAATGATCACCGGAATTTTCAGGATATCGGGTTGGTACGCTCTTGCCGGTGGTACCACCATGGTTCTCAGCGCAATATATATGTTGTACGCCTATCAGCGAGTTATGCTCGGTGAAGAAAAGGTTTACCTTAAAAAAATAACTGATATCGCTTTGGTTGACTACCTGATGCTGGTTCCTTTGATATTGGTCATTCTGGGGCTCGGAATTTTTCCTCAGCCTGTTTTCAATTTGGTTGAACAATCAATCCTAATCATTCAAAACCTTTGTAGATGAGTGCATTAATTGTTACAGCAATTCTTGGAATTATTCTATTATACCTGGGGTTGACCCGATATAAGCCCATTCTTTCGCCAGTTGGAATTGCAGGACTGCTGCTCACCCTGTATCTTCTTATAAAGGATTGGGGACTGGGATCCAGGTACTTCCACGACATGGTTATTGTGGACAATTTCTCTCTGGCGTTTAATATTTCGATGGTGATAATCACTATTCTGATCTTTTTGGCCGGTATCGATTATTACCAGCGAATGGAACAGCATGTTGCTGAACAGTATGCACTGATGGTTTTTGCTTTAACGGGTGCATTCCTGATGACCTCCTTTTCCAACCTGATCATGCTTTTCCTGGGCATCGAAATTCTTTCCATTCCATTGTACGTGCTGGCAGGTGGGAAGAAATCGTCCTACCGTTCAAACGAAGCCTCCTTCAAATACTTCATGCTCGGATCATTTGCTACAGCCTTCTTTCTATTTGGAATTGCACTGGTTTATGGCGCTTCAGCAACCTTTTCCCTGCCCGAGATAAAAATTTACATATCGCAATTTAATGGGCATCTTCCTGCGATGTTGTTGGTAGGACTTCTTTTTATTTTGATCGGGGTAGCTTTCAAGGTTGCCGTTGCACCGTTTCATTTTTGGAGTCCCGATGTTTACGAGGGCTCCCCTACCCTGATCACCGCCTTTATGGCTACCGTTGTGAAAACTGCCGGATTTGCCGCCTTTTACAGGTTGCTCGGCATGGGATTGCTTCCCCTTCCTGTTCCTATTGAAAAAGCACTCTGGGTGATGACCGGGCTCACCCTGTTGATAGGCAATCTCGGAGCGCTCAAGCAAACGAATTTCAAAAGGTTGCTTGCCTATTCTGCCATTGCACACACGGGTTTTATCATGCTGGCGATGCTATCGCAGGAATACACATCAGCATCGGTATTGCTCTATTATACATTCACTTATTCTCTGGCAACAGTACCGTTATTCATTATTTTCATATTGGTAAAGAGGGCATCAAACGGACTGGAAGAAATCGCAGCCTTCCAGGGATTGTCCAAGAGGAAACCCTGGATTGCTGTGTTCATGACCCTCTTTCTCCTATCGCTTGCCGGCATTCCACCCACTGCAGGATTTGTATCCAAGTATCAGGTATTTGTTTTATCCATCGGCCAGGGATATTTATCGATCTCCATTTTTGCCATTGTAATGGCGATCATCGGCGTTTACTATTATTTTAATGTCATACGCGAGATGTATACCGGATACGACCTCCCTGATCCGATTATTGTAAGCAGGCTCAATACAGGATTAATTATGGCCTGCGGGATGGCGGTGATATTATTAGGGATTTTTGTTTGGAAAGTACCGCTGTGAGATAACCTGTTTACACAATTTTTGAGTACAACCTCATGAACTGTACCCGTTCAAACTCGGCGGGATTTTTGAGATTTTGCTGGTTCATTTTGCCACGGAAATCATCAATTGTTGCAAATCCCATTTTATCCATCCACTGTCCGATACCTTCAACAATTCCGGAGATTACACCAAAACCTTCTTTATACAAAGCCGATACAACCTGAACCGCTGTTGCTCCTGCCAGAATTTGCTTGATTGCAGCTTCAGCATGATGGATTCCGGTAGTGGCAACAAGTGGACAATCCACCCTGCCGGATAATAAGGCAATCCATCGCAAAACCTGTGAGTATTCCGATGGATCGCTCAACAGATATTTTGCATTCACCTCCAGTTTATCAATATCAATATCGGGATGAAAAGGCCTGTTAAACAGCACCAGGCCGCTGATTCCTGATTTAGAAAGATCGATTGCAGTGTTGGCCAACCCCGATAGATAGTAACTGATTTTGAGGGTCACCGGGATTTTAATCTGCTTTCGAACGGCATCGATAATATCAAAGTAAACCTGCTCGTTTTCGGCAGATGTTTTCATGGTGTTTGATGGAAGAACAAAAACATTTAGCTCCAGTGCATCCGCACCAGCTGATTCGATGCGGCGGGCAAAATAATGCCAATCATATGCGGTGGTACAATTAATACTCGCAATCACCGGAATATCAACCGATTTCTTCGATTCTTCAACAAATGAGAGGTACTTTCCTAACGTTTGCTCTTTTGCATGATCCTGCAGATAAGCATATGCTTCTTCATAATCATATTCCCTTTCTTGCAGAACGGACCGATAACCCTTTTGAAATGAATCGCCACCATTTCTTTCGGACCTGGTGATAAAACTATCGATTTCATGCAGGATCTGTTCCTCAAAAATCGATTTAAGAACTAATGCGCCCGCACCACTTGCAGCAGCATGTTTTACCTCACCTACTGAACCGGTTAATCCTGAACTTCCGATAATTACAGGATTTTTCAATTTCATTCCAAGATATTGGATCGATAAATCAGCCATGACTGTCTGTTTGGGAATTTGTTGGAGCAAAGATAAAATACTCTGGGGAAAAAAAATGTGGAAATTTACTAATGGGCTGATGTGCTGATGTGCTGATGTGGTAATGTGCTAATGGAAGAATTTAAGAAATTGAAGAAATGTGCCAATGTGCTAATGTGCCAATGGAGGAATGAAGGATGAAGGAAGGAAGGGGGGGAGGGCATAGCCGTCAACCTAAGGAATATTGTGCTGATAAATGCAGGGCAAGAGGGCAGAAAGGCAAGAGGGCAAGAAGTAAAGCAATACGGACTAAAGGACAGAAAGATTAAAAGGGTACTTAATTATAAGCAACTTGAAATACTTTTAACCTTGCCCTCCTGCCCTCTTGACTTTTTGCCCTCTTGACTTTTTCCCCTCCTGCCCTTCTTCCCTCCAGGAATACTATTCCTGCTTCTTCTTACCAGAGCGGCCAAAAAGAAACATCGGTACTATAAATAGTGCCACAATAATGATGGCAACTATGATTGTTCCTATGTCCATAATCGTATTATTAGTTATCAAAAAGAAACGTAAGCCTGGGTATACCTGATTGCTTACAGAAACTCATGATAAGGGAATAATACAATTGACACGGATAGGCACCGCCAGGTATCCTGAACTAATTCAGGAAACTCATTAAAACAGGAAAATGAATCAAATGAACGTTCAGGGAGAAATGATTTCCATTTAAACAAGGGTTCCTTGACAACAGGGACCGGAGCTGCTATCTGGTTGCTGTTTGACTGAAGGTAGAAATCATTAACCGGACCAGTCTTTTTATAATGCGATATCGGCTCATTATCAGCAAACCGGGCATTGAAATCTGATGAAATAAAAGGGCCGATGTACTGTTCCGCAAGAAATGCAGTAAACAGAAACAGCCATCCACTCAGCGCAAAAGATCTCATCCAAATCATAGGTCAAAAATAAAATAAATTAATTATAGGGACGCATATTTGCGTCCGTATTCAACACCACCAATGATATGTAGGGACGCATATTTGCGTCCATCACCCTCCATCCTGCCCACCAATGCTATCTTATTGACGCATTGAATTTATAGGAAAAGGATACAAGATAAGTGGACGCAAATATGCGTCCCCACAAATGCGTCCCTACGGATCCCGCATCATGATTGGAACCGGACGCAAATATGCGTCCGAACGGTGCGTTGAATGAAGCACAGGGTGAAGCCCTTTTTTTGGGGTAAACGACAACCTCCATAGTTGTCCTGAACAAATTCGAGATAAAAAAGTGAGCAGGAAAATGAATCAAAGGATTGTTCAGCGGAAAATTTATAAAGCTTAACTTAACAACCATTAAACCCCTTTTTCCCATGGAAACTATATTACTGATTATCATTACTATTCTACTCATTCTGGCTATTGGATTGCAGATAGCATTCAGGCCAGCCAAAATCGAGGACCAGAGTGAAAAGCTGATAGCGGCAATTGAAAAAAACGGTAATCGGATTGAATTTGCGGTTAAGGATGAGGTGAAATCGAACCGCTTGGAGTTGAACAATACACTGACCATTTTTCAGCAATCGTTTTTGGCTACACTGAGCAGCATTTCAACAGAACAGGCGGCTCAACTCAAGGGATTGATCGATTCATCGCAGCAAGCCCTCTCCATGCTGAGTAAAACAATTAGTGAACAAATGAATTTGCAAACAGCAAGATCGGCAGAAAACAACAAGGTTAACCGAGAGGAACTGACCAAAAACCTGAAAGAGTTTTCGGACCGGATGGTATTGGAGCTCGATAAGATCAGCAGTAAAGTGGAGCAAAAACTTTCGGAACTAAATGCCAGTACGGAAAAGAAGCTGGAGCAGATGCGCGAAACGGTAGATGAAAAGTTGCAAAAAACATTGAATGAACGGCTCGGACAATCGTTTGAAGTGGTGAGCAGGCAACTCGAAAATGTTCAGAAAGGTTTGGGCGAGATGCAGACGCTGGCTCAGGACGTTGGGGGTCTCAAGAAAGTGCTCAGCAATGTTAAAATGCGGGGAGGACTGGGTGAGGTTAGGCTGGAGATATTGTTGGAGCAGATACTGGCTCCTGAACAGTATGAAGCCAATGTGAGAACAAAAAAAGGATCTTCTGATGTAGTTGAATTTGCAATTAAAATGCCTGGTAAAGAAGATGATGGCAGCGTGGTATATCTTCCCATCGATGCCAAATTTCCACAGGAGGATTACATCCAGCTATCAGAGGCGTACGATACAGCCAACCCCGAAGCCATTGAAGCTGCATCGAAAAAATTGGAAATTACGATTAAAAAAATGGCTAAAGATATTAAGGACAAATACATCGATCCACCGAATACAACAGAATTTGGGATCATGTTTTTGCCCTTTGAAGGGATATACGCGGAGGTTATCCGAAGGGCATCGTTGATGGAAACACTTCAGCGGGATTACCGGATCATGGTTACCGGCCCCACTACCCTCGCGGCCATTCTCAACAGTTTGCAGATGGGGTTCAAAACCCTGGCCATTCAAAAACGGAGCAGTGAAGTCTGGCGGATTCTGGGAGCGGTAAAAACCGAATTCGACAATTTCGGCAAGCTACTCGATAAAACGCAGAAGAATTTACATTTGGCAACATCGCAGCTGGATGAGCTGGTTGGAAAACGCACCCGGGCTATCCAACGCAGCCTGAAGAATGTTGATTCTTTGCCTGCCGGTGAGGTCGCGGTTTATTTACCGGAAATAACCGGACCTGATGCAGAGGATTAGGGCAAGAGGGCAGCTGGCAGTCGGCAGTCGGCAGCTGGCAAACGGCAGTCCGTAGCCAGGCATAAGTGTACGGTGACCCGCTTGCCTGATCCCTCACATGCCGCACATCCCACCGATCCGGCACCAGGCTCTTAAGGAGGACCACCGAGCCGGCACCAGGCCCAAGTGCACACTCCAGCCCGGGGCTTAAGCCCCGGGTTACAAAATCGGTCATGCCTCCGGCATTTTATCCGCACTGGGTATATAGTTCCGGAGGAACGGCCGATATGGTAACTCCGGGATTTATCCCGGTGTTGGTGCCTCACTGCCTTCCCGTGCGGGCTCCTGTTGGCACACCACCACCTTACCATGCTGGCTCCTGTTGGCACACCACCACCTTCCGGTGCTGGCTCCCGTTGGCATACCACCACCTTCCCGTGCTGGCTCCAGTTAGCACACCACCGCCCTCAGGCTTACTGCCAACTGCTGACTGCCGGCTGCCAACTTCCCATCACTTTGTCCTCTTCTTTTCCTATTTTAGCGCAACAAAAAATATTTATGCTCACAATCGACTCAATAGCCGAACGGTTTATCCGGTATGCACGGATCAACTCGCAGTCTGATACCAAATCGAACACTTGCCCAAGCACATCCGGCCAGATGGACCTGGCTCGCATTCTTTTGGAAGACCTCCTGGAGATCGGGTGCACAGAGGTATCGCTCGACAGGAATGGGTATATAATGGCAAGCCTGGCTTCAAATGTTATTCATCCCACCCCCACCATCGGTTTTATTGCCCATTTGGATACCAGCCCCGATTGTTCAGGAAAAGATGTTCAACCTCAGATAATTAAAGGATATAACGGAAGAGACATTGCCTTGGATCCTGCAGGTTCAATCATGTTAAAAACATCGGATTTTCAAGAGCTTCTAAACTACACCGGACAGGATTTGTTGGTTACAAACGGAACCACCCTGCTTGGTGCGGACGACAAAGCCGGAATCACGGAGATCATGGAAGCGGTGAGTTTTTTGAATAGCCATCCTGAAATTCCTCATGGTAAAATCCGGATCGGGTTTACTCCTGACGAGGAGATTGGCAGGGGAGCAGACCTTTTTGATGTAAAGAAATTCGGGGCGGATTTTGCCTATACGGTTGATGGAGGTCCAATTGGAGAACTTGAATATGAGAATTTCAATGCAGCCGCGGTGATCATTAATATCCAGGGCCGCAATGTTCACCCGGGCACTGCCAAGGGCAAAATGATCAATGCATTGCAGATAGCAATCGATCTACACTCGATGCTGCCGATTACCGACCGACCGGAAAATACAGAAGGTTACGAAGGTTTTTTTCATCTTACCCGTGTTGAAGGAACAGTGGAAAAAGCCCGAATGGATTACATTATCCGCGATCATGATTTTGACCGGTTTATTGAACGCAAGAATTTATTGGCTGAAATCACCGTGGAGTTGAACAAGAGCTATCCGCCGGGAACGGTAAAGGCATCGGTACGCGATCAGTATTTCAATATGAAAGAGAAGATTATGCCTGTTTATCACATCATCGATCTTGCAGCACAAGCTATAACGGAAGCAGGAGTAACCCCTTTGATCATCCCGATCAGGGGAGGTACCGATGGGTCAAAACTATCGTACATGGGCCTTCCCACTCCAAATATATTTACCGGCGGCCATAATTACCATGGGCGGTATGAATTTATACCCGTGCAATCAATGCAAAAGGCTATTGAGGTGATTATTAATATTGTGCGTATTGCTTCTATCCAATAGCTGAACAAAAGCCGGATGAGTTTGTTGGATGTGAAACAAACCAATTCAGGATGCTAAAGGAATTTGACGCGGCAAAAAGAAGGATATTCCGGATCATGGATGATGATGGAGTGATCCTTTCTGACCAATATATGCCCGATATCAGTGACAGCGAGCTATTGAAGGCTTACCAGAACATGCTTTTTGCCCGCACTGCCGACCACATGACGGTGAGTTACCAGCGTCAGGGGCGGATTTTTACCTATCCACCAAATTACGGGCAGGAGGCAATACATGGTGCCACTGCACAGGTAATGCGGCATGATGACTGGCTGGTTCCTGCCTTCCGCGAAATGGGAGCCTGGCTGGCAAAAGGGGCAACTCTAAAAGATATCTTTTTATATTTTATGGGTTATGAAGTTGGTAACAGCTGGCCCGGTGCCCATCATTTTATGCCGATTTCCGTGCCAATTGCCTCGCAATTAGTACATGCCACAGGAATAGGGTATGCAATAAAGTACAAAAATCTGGATGAGGTGGTATTCGCTTTTGTTGGTGATGGCGGCACATCGGAAGGTGATTTCCATGAGGCGTTGAACTTTGCAGCCGTATGGAAAGTGCCGGTAATTTTTCTGGTCCAAAACAACCAGTTTGCCATATCGGTTCCTTTTCGAATGCAAACAGCATCAGATGGTATTGCAATAAAATCGGTTGCTTATGGAATGCCAGGCATACAGGTTGATGGCAATGATTTTTTTGCGATGCTCAAAACTTTGCAGGAGGCATCGGAATTTTGCCGTGCCGGGAATGGCCCCATTCTGATTGAGGCAGTTACCTACCGCAAAGGGGCGCATACTACCTCCGATGACCCTACCAAATACCGATCGAAAGAAGAAGAGGAAGGATGGGAGCAGAAAGACCCTCTGAAAAGACTTAAAAAATACCTGATATTCAGAAACTTATTATCTGAAGAAGACGAGAAAAAGCTAGAAAACCAATATAGGCTTGAGGTTGACCGGATCTTTGAAGAAGCAGAAAACCAGCCTCCTTATCCATTGGAAGATGTATTCAAATATATGTATGCCGATATGCCCGATGACCTGAGGAAACAACAGTCGGAACAAGAGAAGTTTTTGCAATGGAAATTATCAAACAGTTGAGAACGAAGCTATGGGCATGAAAATTATGAATATGGTAAACGCAATTAATAGTGCGTTAGACAATAAACTGGCGGAAGATGCTGATATTGTTGTATATGGAGAAGATGTAGGTGTAGAAGGCGGTGTTTTCAGGGTTACTGAAGGATTACAGGTAAAATATGGTTCCAATCGGGTTTTTGACTCACCTCTGGCTGAATCCGCAATTGTGGGAACGGCTATCGGAATGGCAGCCGCGGGATTAAGACCGGTAATTGAAATGCAATTTTGTGGATTTGTATATCCTGCATTCAATCAAATCATTTCGCATTTAGCGCGAATTCGGAACCGTACCCGCGGAAGAATCGGGATGCCGGTGGTAGTGCGGATTCCATATGGTGGCGGGATCAATGCTCTGGAACACCACTCGGAGAGTATGGAAGCCATTTATGCTCAGATTCCGGGTTTAAAAGTGGTGATACCCTCAACACCTGCTGATGCAAAGGGCTTGCTCATTTCGGCAATTGAATCCGAAGATCCGATTCTCTTTATGGAACCCAAGCGTATATACCGGGCCATAAAACAAGAAGTTAGCGAAGAGAAATTTAAAATCCCGATAGGCAAAGCAAAAGTTTTAGCTTCGGGCACCGATGTTACCGTGGTAGCATACGGAGCCATGGTGAGAGAAGTTCAGAAAGCAATGCCCCGGTTGAAAGATGCAGGAATATCGGTGGAGCTGATCGATCTCAGAACAATCTATCCTATGGACAAAGAAACCCTATCGCAATCGATCCGAAAAACCGGGCGTATAGTGTTTGTTGCGGAGGAGCCCACCTCGTTTGGTGTTGGATCTGAGATCATTGCAGTAGCTAATGAGGAGGCCTTCTTATATTTGCAGGCGCCACCAAAACGAGTAACCGCATTTGACACCATCGTTCCTTTGCCCAAAGGAGAGCACCATTATATGATTTCACCGGAAAGAATCTTTTATGAGATTGAAAAAACGGTAAAATTCTGATAGCATGAGATATATATTCAAATTCCCGGATATTGGCGAAGGCCTCGAGGAAGGAATCATTGCCGAATGGTACGTTGTTAAAGGCGAATCTGTAGAGATGGGGCAGCCATTAGTGAAAATGGAAACAGATAAAGTGGTTACTGACATTCCATCACCAAAAGCGGGAATCATTGCCGCCATGTATGGCCAGGTTGGTGAAACGGTGCATGTTGGAGGTCCGCTGGTGGAATTTGACATGCCCGGCATTTATGGAGTTGAAGCTATTGCTGAAGCAGCAAAACCAGCATTTGAAACCGTTAATGAAGAGGGTGCCGGGGTTGTTGGGACCTTGGAGATTGCCGGCAATTCTGCCTATTTACCGGCAAGCAGTGAGATTGAGGTGCCCCCGGATTCAACGGTTCCAATTCATTCTCAACGCCGCGCCCTTGCCACCCCGGTTGCCCGTGCCATGGCTCGTGAACTAAAGGTGGATATCAACCGGATACAGGGCACCGGACCGGCTGGAAGGGT
>CAIXKO010000841.1 GCA_903919925.1 uncultured Bacteroidota bacterium
TACATCCCCGGTGGCTTCAATTTTCACACTTTGGGGCCTGTGCAGCTTTTCAGCTTTGGCTAAAAATGCTTTTGATACGGTTCCTGCCGATGTGCCAAGCACTTGTGTACGAATGGTTACCGAGCTATTTCTGTTGTAACGCTCCAACTTGTTTGGTCCGGTGCTTAATTTAATATCAGCAAACTGCGAAAGCTTGGCTGATTCACCCCGGCTATTGATAAACGATAGATTTTCAACGTCATCAGCCTGCTCACGATAGAATTTATCGGCCCGTATATTGATGTCATATTCATAGTTGCCTTCCGTGTATTTCAAGGTGTTGGACCCCTGATAAGTCGTTTGCATAGTAAGTCCCACATTATCAAGCGTTAATCCCAGTGCCGACATCTTATCGCGATCAACGGCAACCGATATTTCAGGAGTACCATTTTCAACCGATAATTCTTGCTGCATGGTTCCGGGAATCGACCGCATTTGAACCAATGCCTGTTCCGCAAACGACATCACCGAATCGATATTATTCCCGGAAATAACATATTCTACAGCCGCCTTGGCAGCAGTACCAAGCAGGCTCACACTGAATATTTTTACCTTGGCACTGATCAGATATTCCGATAGTGGCTCTTTAATCCGGGTGATAAATAATTTGGTATCATCGGCCCTTTCATTTCGTGGAACCAATTTCACGTTGAGCTCAGCCAGATAGGGCGTTCCCTGAGAGCTTTGAGTATTATCGCTGGTAGTACCCACCATGGTCAAAACTTTTTCAACGTCCTGATGATTGCGAAACCAGTTTTCCGCCTTGCGCACTAAAGCATTGGATTCTTCAATAGAAATGTCTTTTGGCATTTCCAATTGCACAATAAACTCACCGCGATCTACCTCCGGTAAAAACTCAAACCCAATGAAACCCAATGGAAACAACGATAATACGGCAACCGAAATGGTGATAACAACCAGTCCAACCCAACGTTTGTGCGTGAGCGACCATTTTAGTAATACGGCGATCCAGGCACTGAAATTGTTGATCAGCTTCTCGAAGGCCATTAAAAATTTCTGAAAAATATTTTTCCCGGTCAGAACCTGAATGTTTCCAAAGCGCGAGGTAAGAAGAGGTACCAGGGTTAATGCAGCCAGCAAACTGATGAGAGTGGATATTACAATGACCACGCAAAATTGACGCAGAATATCGGAAACAATGGTATTTGTGAGAGCGATAGGAAGAAAAACGATCACCAGAACGATGGTAACGGAAATCACGGTAAACCCGATTTCCCTGAGGGCATCAACGGAAGCTCTTACCCTGTTTTTCCCCATTTCAATATGCCGGTAAACGTTTTCTATGATCACAATGGCATCATCCACCAACACCCCAATCACCAGGGAGAGCCCCAGAAGCGACATTAAATTGAGTGAAAAATTGAGGAGATCCATTCCGATAAAGGTGGCAATCAACGATACCGGTACTACTATCATCACAATCAGCGCATTGCGGAAGTTGTGCAAAAACAGTAGCATAACCAATGCAACCAGTAAAACCGCAAGCAATAGGTCCTTTAACACGGATGATATGGATTCCCGCGTAAAATCAGTAGAATCCTGGGCCACTTCGATTTTCAAATTTTGGGATACATATTCCGTTTCCAGATCTTTGATTGTTTTCCGCACCTGGTCGCTCACTTCCACAGCGTTAGCATCGGCTTGCTTGAGCAAATTAACCAAAATGGCATCTTTTCCATTTACACGGGCAAGCTTGGCAGGATCTTTTATTGCATCGGTGATTTCAGCAACATCTTTCAGCCTGATTTGTGCACCCGTAGGCATGGTCATAATCACCAGATTACGAATATCATCCACACTTTTAAGTTTCCCGGAAAGCCGCACAGCCGTATTGGTTTCACTGCTGCGGAGGCTGCCTGTTGGGAAATCTAAATTAGCCGACCGGATAACGCCCTGAATCTGGATCGGCGATATTCCATAGGCATACATTCGCTGTGCATCAAGATTTACCTGAATTTCACGGGCTTGTCCGCCAACCAATGTAATTTTAGCTACCCCTTTCAATCGCAGAAGTTCAGGCATGATCCGCTTGTCCATCAAATCATAGAAATCAGTGGCTTCGATATCTGAGATAGCCGAAAGTGAAATAATGGGTTTATCATCGATGGTAATTTTGGTAATCGAGGGGGACAGGATTTCGCGCGGCAGTTCCATTTTTTTGGCATCAAATTTATTCTGCGCATCGGTGATGGCTTTATCGATATCGGTCCCATAAATGAAGGAAACAAAGAGCATCGACATACTTTCAAACGAATAGGATTGTATCTTATCGATTCCCTCCAAACCTGAGAGGGCATCTTCCACTTTTCGGGTCAGTGAATTTTCCACTTCCGATGGCGATGCACCCGGATATACAATCTGCATATTGATCATGGGAGGGGTAAATTTTGGCATTAATTCCGCACTCAGATTCTTAAATGCCATATAGCCCAAAACAGACAAAACGGTAAATAGCACAATCACGTAGATTGGCCTTTTTATTGACAGTTCGGAGATTTTCATCTGCTTTTATTTTACATTTTTCACTTTTGTTCCTTCAGCAACATTGATCAATCCGGCAACTACAATGCTATCACCTGCCTGTAAACCTTTCAGGATTTCAACATTCTTTTCAATCATGGCGCCAACAACCACATCGCGCCTGGCAACGATCCCACTTTTAACTACATATACATTCGCATTTTTCACGCTGCCACTAATAGCACTCCTCGGAATGAGAATGCCCTGTTTTTCAGATTGCGTATCAAAATACGAGGTAACATACATCCCGGCTTTCAGCTGAGCTTTGTTCTTTTGATTTATTGTGATTTCAACCGGAAAGTTTAATGAACGATCGGCTTTCGGACCCACAAAAGTGATCATGCCTGTTATCGTTTCATCAGGAAAAGTATTGGACCTGATACGGACGCTGTCACCTTTTTTAATCAGTAAAATCTGATTTTCAGTAACATTACACCAAACCCGCAACTGTGAGTCGTCAATGATATCAAAAAGCCGGGCCCCCGGATTCAGATAAGCGCCCACTTCAACATACCGCTTGTTAACCACTCCCGATACAGGTGATTTGATGGTGGCGTCGGCTAACCTGCGTTTACTGCTGATATAGCGACTTTCGGCTCCAACTAATTGCGTGCGCAAATTATCGAGTTGTTGATTAGATACGCCACCCTGACTGTTTGCGTTAGTAAATCGTTCAAAATCA
>CAIXKO010000842.1 GCA_903919925.1 uncultured Bacteroidota bacterium
GGTTTAAAATGTGCGAAAACCTCATCAATGTTCTTTAGTCCTTCCTGGATCTTCGGCTTTACCGGCGCATCATTCGTCATCTTTTGAACGAAAAGGGTTCGGTTCTGCGGGATCTCGAGGATCGCTTCACTGGCATCGCCCTTTACTTCCTGTCCACCTATTCCATAAGTTTGCATAGGATTATAATTAATTGGTTACTAATGATCTTAAAATAAGTAAATTAAAAAATTTATGTCTTTTCCCAGATTATTTCACCATCGGGGCCCGATTTGACCAGGACGCTGTCGCCCCTCCCTATCTCACCGGCGATGATCATTTTAGAAAGAGGCCTTCTCAAACTGTTTCTGATCACACCAACGAGTGGGCGAGCTCCATATTTAGGGTTGTATCCCGATTTAGCCAGAATCTCTTTGGCCTTGGATTCCAATGTAAGCTTAATTCCCTGAAGATCTAGCGATTTGAAAAGATTTTTCAAATGAATCTCGAAAATCCTAACAACATTTTCTTCGGCAATCGGTGCAAAAGGAACAATTTCCGTTAACCTTCCAAGAAATTCCGGACGAAAGAACTTGCCCATTATTTCCATCAACTCATTTGATTTTGGTATCTCGCCTTTGGCAAAGGAATCCACAATAAACTCACTTCCTATGTTAGAAGTAAAAAGGATGACTGAATTGGAGAAATCTCCTTCTTTACCAAGCCTGTCGTGGAGTTTACCTTCATCCAAAATTTGCAGGAAGATATCAAACACTGATTTATGAGCCTTTTCAATTTCATCGAAGAGCACCACAGCGTAAGGTTGCTGACGTATTTTATTTACCAGCAAACCGCCTTCCTCATAACCTACATATCCGGGAGGTGCACCATATAATAGTGCTGCGCTGTGTTCCTCCTTGAATTCCGACATATCGAAACGGATGAGCGAAGATTCATCGAGGAACAGAAATTCGGCCAGCGATTTTGCTAATTCCGTTTTACCGGTTCCGGTGGGTCCCAGAAAAAAGAATGATCCAATGGGCTGCCCGGCTTTACTCAAACCCGACCGGGACTCCAGAATAGCTTCACTGATACTTTTTATTGCGTGATCCTGTCCTACCACTCTCTTTTTCAGGTGCGATTCCGTATTCATCAGCCTGTCGCGCTCGCTGGATTGCATTTTCCCCAGCGGGATACCTGTTTTCATGGCAACGATTGCTCCGATATCACTTTTTTCCAAAGCTTCTCTTTTTGCACTGGCAAGTTCAGTCAACCGGTCCAAAGCGCCTTTCATTAATCCTGACAGATCTGAAGGGGTAATTGCCTTGGTAAAATCCTGCTGGTCATCGAGAAGTGCAAATAACACCGGGCTGATTTTGCTTTCCATCTGTTTCTGGAACCAGCGGAGTTCTTTCATCAGATCAGCCTCCGGGAGATTAACCTCATTGACCATTAATGTCTCAAGATCAGACTTCAGGTTTTCAATTTCAGTTAATGAGGTATCGCCCATCATTCTAACCACGGACATGGTTCGGTCGATGAGGTCAATGGCTGCGTCGGGCAAGCTCCGTTCCTTGAGATATCTCTTTGCCAAACGGATAGCCTCCCTGATTACTTCGGCATCGATTTTCAGATTATGATGCTTTTCATAATTGGGAGCAATTTGAAGCAGCATGCGAAGGGCAGCTTCCTCGGTTGGCTCTTCGATCTTAACAATCTCAAATTGCCTGCTAAACGCCTGGTCGGTTTCTATGTGTTTTGTATAGTTATCCACTGATGAAATGCCGATCAGGGTAAGTACACCCCGGGCAAGTTCCGGTTTAAGCAAATTAGCAGCACCGGAAGCACCGCCCTGTTTATCCAGGAGCATGTGGATCTCATCGATGAAAAGGAATGCTTTATCAAACTGCTCAATATCCTTGATAATACTTTTCAGGCGGTCCTCAACCTCTCCTTTGTAGGAAGCGCCGGCAATAAGGGCTCCGAAATCAAGTTCAAACAGGCGGGCATCCTTAAGGTTTTCCGGCACCTTATTGCTTACAATATTCTGTGCAAATCCATTTACCAAAGCTGTTTTCCCAACCCCCGGATCTCCAATAATCAGAACATTTGGTTTCGATCGGCGGCCCAGGATCTCAGCAACCATGCGGGTTTCGCGATCGCGCCCGATAACCGGGTCCAGCTTTCCCTGACGTGCAAGGTCGGTTTTATCTATACAATATTTAAGTAATGCGTTTTGCTTTTGATCCTTCGACACCCCTTTTGCAGCACCCGGTGCAACACCCATCGCTTGCTCAAGATCCGATTTTTCGACAATTCCGCTAAGAATTTCAGCAGGGGTAATGGTGAAAGTCTTGAGTTGCTCGTAGGTGAACCCAACTCCAGGAGTACTTAAAGAGATCAGTACACAAAGAGGATCTATCACATCTTTAGATAGTTTCAGCCGAATATTATCCGCCTCAATCATCACCGATAATACTTGTGGGTCGGCTACCGGAAGTTCCGGCACTTTAGGAGAACGCGGATATCCTTCAATCCGCACGTCGGCCCAATCCTCGAGGTAATAGAAATCCTTGCCCATGGATTCAAGAAACTTGGAGATCCCTATATCCTTATGCAATAACGCTTTAAGAAGATGGGCTGGGGAAAACTTTTCATTTGAGAACTCCTTTGAGAGGGACTGAGCAATGCTTATGGCCCTCTTTAGATCATCGTTATACTCCATAGTTAACTTATTTTAAGCAAAGGATATAGAAATCTTTGATTTCAGGTTGTTGATCTGTCCTCAGGAATCTGCACAGCACTCTTCAGATGATAACAGTAACCAAATATATGAATAATTGTTTTTAACAATAAGGAATATTTTTCTTGAAAAAGTGGAGAACGTGAAGAACGTAAAGAGGGTAAAGAAGGTGAAGAAGGTGAAGAACGTGAAGAACATGAAGAGGGTAAAGAACGTGAAGAACGTGAAGAACGTTAAGAACGTGAAGAACGTAAAGAGGGTAAAGAACGTGAAGAACGTTAAGATCGTGGAGAATGGGGAGATGGGGGAATGTATATATTTGCCGGGGTAATTGATAATATTTTTAAGATGAAAGCGATATATCTGGTTAGGAATGGAGA
>CAIXKO010000843.1 GCA_903919925.1 uncultured Bacteroidota bacterium
TATATGGACGCAATTATGCGTCCCTACGGATCCCGCATAATGATTGAACCGGACGCAAATATGCGTCCGAACCGCGCGATGCTTCGTAGGGACGCATATTTGCGTCCACCGACCTCCATTCCACCCACCAATGCCATCTTATGGAAACATTGAAATTGATGGAAACTCTCCTTCAAAAAGCCAAATAAATCATTAGGTTGACTGCTATGGGGCAGGGGTGGGTACTTAAAAACCGGGTATATACGAGACGCCTAATTGCGTCCGCTTCGGTGATTTTAATCGGCTGATCTTCTGATTATTCCAGCAATAATTCCTTTTCCAAAACGCCGCCACGCGTCGATAGCACCTTTACTTTGCCTTTGATTTTATCTTTGGTATAGCACCGAACAATGAAAGTAGCAGAAGCTTCCTCGTTTTGCCAGAGATGTTTGGTATAGCGGGTTTTATCGGATGATTTTGGGTCCACAATTTTGATTTTTGGCTGATCACCCTCCAGCAGTTTTTTATCGAAATCGAGTTCCGCCTGATCTAACTGAACAATTTTAACCCGTTGGGCAATATCCAGAGCGGTGGGTATGCGTGCAGTATTTTTCCAGCCGATGGAAATCTGATAATCTACGGAATCGGTATAAGTCATTACCTTTTTGGTGGTGAATGTATTCCATTTCAGGGTAGGCAAGTCCATTGCCATAGCCAGATTGAACATCGCCTGCTTACGAATACAGGGCTCCAAATGCTCAGGAGGTGGATTTTGTGAGAAGAATTTAGGATGAAAGCCCCCGATTTCTACCGGACCCAGAAAAGGGTGCATCACGGTGATCCATTCCCTGAAACCCCGGCCGCCATTTTGCTGATCGTCCCAAAGGAGGATATCCAGGTTATCCTTTTTACCATCTTTATTGAGATCGCCATTCTCACCACCGTTCCAGATTTCATCGCCATACCATATCGCTCCAAAATAGCTGTAACCAAAATCAGGTCCATGGCCAAAGAGTGGTTCCGGTTTGGTGCTGTCGCCTGAGTGTTCGTTTACCGGCTCTTTGGTATTGTACTCGTCATACACATCGCCGGCCCATGGATAGCCTGTGATTTTCATCCCCAGTGTATCATAATACTGAAGAAGTTTTCGGTCGGCCTCATACATTCCCGAGGCGGAAAACTCGGTTGATGGACCGCGGAGGTGCATCGGAACGCGGGTATCCATGGAGTTGACAACCGAGATGTTTGGATGCGTAATCAGGAAGCTGAAAACGGCCCGGGTTTCGGGTTCGCTCAGCGGGAATTCGCCCGCTCCACCCTGCGTCCAGCCACGTCCTGTAGCATCCAACCCTTCCTCAGGGCGCCAGTTTTCCGGGTAGTTGCGATGCAGGTCGAGCCCCCCAATGCCATCCTCATTGATTTTCCCGTCACCATCGTTATTCCAGCCCTCCGACGAACTGCTCCACAGACCTTTACCTTTGGGAACGCTTTTCATCAGCCGGCCCGATGGATCACGCGGATCGGGAATTAAGGTGCCTTTTTCGAGATCAACCCAACGCATACTATACAATACACCATCGCCATCCAGGTCCTCACCGGGGTCCTCATCCAGGAGCCCGTCGTTGTCATTATCGGCTGGGCGCACCGTGCTTCGGTTGATTTGAGCAGTGTTCAGATAAAGATTTGAACCGTCCGGATTATTATCGGGCCTGATATATATTGCTTTGGTATCCAGTAGTTTGGTTATTTCGGGATTAGTTCCATATTGGGTAAGCAAGTAATGTAGTAGCCAAAGAACAGATTCTGTGGAGGTAACCTCGCCTGAGTGCCTGCCACCTTCAAAAAATGCCGCCGGCTTGTCGGTGTCCTTGCCTGTCTTTTTGTTGGTTACCGTTAGCTGAAGAATCGGACGACCTTCAAAACTGAATCCAACTTCATACAGATCAATCAGATCAGGGTATTTTTCCGCCCATCTTTTTATCCAGGTATAAGCAACATCCACCGTGTGATACTTATCCCAGGTAAGTGTTTTACCTGCTATGTATTCCACTTCTTTATACCTGACCTGCGGAAAAACGCTGGTGCCGTGCCGGTAGCCTTTAACGGTATAATGAAGGGTGTCCTTGTCGGATTCGGGCCAGGTTATTGAATTTAGGGGACGGATTTGGGCAGGGGAGGAGAAGAACGGGAAGAACGTTAAGAACGTGAAGAGCGAGAAGAACGTAAAGAACCGGAAGAACGGGAAGAAGGGGGAGGATGGGGGGGAGGGTTTCATGGGAGGGTGAAATTTATGTTGACAGGTTGGATTAAAAGATTGGGGAAAATACGAATTTCCGAACAAATAATTAATCGTGGAGGAGGAATTTGAAAAGAGCGTGTAAAATGGAAAGATATTACCTTTGGGCAAAACCTGTTTACATGAAAAATCGATTTAATGATTTGAAAATATGGATATTAGCTTGTGCTATCCTATTTGTTTATCCCAATTTTTCCTATGCACAGGGGGGGAATATTTTAATTAAGATTGGCGTAACCACGGATGTCCATGGTGCCTATTTCGCCAACGACTGGTATACCGGCAAGCCCTTAAGCGGTTCGCTGGCGCAGGTGTCCGCCTGGGCTAAGGAGCAGCGGGCGGTTAAGGGGCAAACTGTTATTTTGCTCGATAACGGCGATTTGATTCAGGGAGATCCGGCATCGTATTTTTCGAATTTTATGGATCGGTCCAAACCAAATATTGCCGCCAGGATTCTGAACTTTATGGGTTATGAAGCCGGAACAGTTGGAAATCATGACCTGGAGGCCGGGCATGCTGTTTATGACAAGCTGAATAAAGAGTTTAACTTTCCCTGGCTCTCGGCCAACAGTGTAAAAACCGGCATCGGTGACAGCTGGTTTAAACCTTATACCATTTTGGTTCATTCAGGTATTAAAATAGCCGTTTTGGGATTAACCACGCCCAAGGTGCCCGATTGGTTGCCGCCTGCGCTTTGGTCGGGTATGGAGTTCCGCGATATGATTGAAACTGCACGGAAATGGGTTGAATACATACAAAAAAACGAGAAGCCTGATCTGCTCGTTGGGTTGTTTCATGCCGGTGTGGATGCCAACTATGGCAACCAGCAAGCCGGAAAAACGCTGAATGAAAATGCATCAAGCCTGGTGGCACAGCAAGTTCCGGGATTTGATATTGTATTTACCGGGCACGATCATAGAACCTGGAACCTCCGGGTTGCCAATACCAACGGCGATTCTGTATTGCTGCTTGGTTCCGAAAGCCGGGCAAGTGAGATATCGGTGGCTACCATTCAGTTCAAACGAAAAGGTAAAAAGATCAGCGAACCATCGGTTTCCGGCAGCCATGAAGCAATGAAAAATTATTCGCCGGATGCGGATTTTGCGCGGCAATTCAGTGGCTATATCGATTCGGTGCAGCAATATGTTGATCAGCCTGTTGGAACCATAACACACACCATCACCTCAGATGGGGCCTATTTTGGCCCAACTGAATTTGTTGACCTGATTCAACGTGCACAGCTGGAAATGACCGGTGCGGATATCTCATTCACGGCTCCGCTTTCATTCAGGGCAACTATTGCACAGGGCCCTATCACGGTTAAGGATTTATTTCGATTGTATCGATTCGAAAATCAGTTATATACAATAAATCTTACCGGTTCCGAGATTCTTGGTTATCTCAATTATTCCTATTCCCTCTGGATGAAAACCATGACTAAAGCGGATGATCAGTTGCTGAATATGGATCAGCAACCTGATGGTTCCTGGCGATTGAAAAATGCCTATTATAATTTTGATTCAGCAGCCGGCATTGATTATACAGTAGATCTTACCCAGCCTGTTGGCCAGATGGTTAAGATTACTCAAATGACCGGTGGCCAGGCGTTTGATCCTGCAAAAATGTATAAAGTTGCACTGAATTCATACCGTGGCAGCGGGGGTGGCAATCATTTGCTTCGTGGCGCAGGACTCAGTAAGGATGAAGTTGCCAAAAGGCTCATCAGTTCATCGGACATGGATTTCCGGTATCTGCTTACGGAGTGGATCCGGAAGCAGGGCACCATAAATCCGGTTTGCAAAAACAATTGGAAAATCATTCCGGA
>CAIXKO010000844.1 GCA_903919925.1 uncultured Bacteroidota bacterium
AAAAATATTCTTTTTTATGGAAATTGCGGATGATTCCTAAACACGCTAATTGATACTACCCTTAAGCAATCTAAAAAGGTAGGGGGCCGATAGCATGATTTGTTGTTATATTTGTGAAAAATTTAATGCAATGACAACTACATGCCGGATGCGATTGAGGATGCAACATGGTGGACGCAAATATGCAACCAGCTCCTGCATAAACACCTGCAATGCGTTTTGCAGCATCCCTTTTCCCGGTCCGTTCAATACCTCTTTTGTTGGATAAAAGCACGGCATTGAGGTTTACTCCCTTGGGTTGCGAGATCGCTTCGCTAAGTTGACAGATTCCCCTGCTGGCCCCTGTCGGTGGTTCATTTTTGTTTCCTTTCTGTAAAGTTATCTGTCTCTACAAAAGTTGTTTAGCCCAATGTGCCAGTGCGCCCTGAATCAGCATTTGTGCAAACCTCGCTGGTGCGGATTTGTAATCAGCACGAGTGAGTGAAAACAAATTAAAACAGGTCCGAGTGAGTTCCGGTACCAATTAGTATAATGGTTTTTTGATCTTCGTTTTTGATCCATATTAAAAGCCAATCCGATTTAATATGGCATTCCCAATATCCTTGCAATTTTCCCGATAAGATATGTGGCTTATGATTAGATGGTACCATCCCGGTTTCAGCAAGTTCAACAATAACTTTATCAAGCAACAAGATGTTGTACTTCCTCTTTATGCATTGTTTGTAATATTTCGAGAACTGATTAGTCGCGATTATTTCGTACATAAAGCTATTTTTTTAGCTTATCTAACAATTCGTTAACATTTGGTTCCCTTATAACCTTGCCCGTCTCTGCTTCATCCATTGACTTCTGTAATTTGTCATTGGGAGTTTTGTCATCGATGATCTTAGCGTAGCGTTGAGTTTTCAGGTACTCAATCATCTTTTTTGCATCGATGGTTTTTTCATCGATTATTATTGTTGTCATGTCAATCTTAATTTTTTCAAATGTATAATTTTTGTTCATCACTTTTATTGTCGATCGTTCTAACCAGATATTTGTTCCCGCGAATAGATTCCGATAACTAACTATAATAAAGTAGTATGAAAGCAACTACTGCTTTATACTGAGGGCCAAAGCAGGCAGTTGTTCTCGCAGGTAACCCTTGCTCCCTAAGGTAGTGAGGTCGCTTCGCTAAGTTGACAGATTCCCCTGCTGACCACTGCCGGTGGTTCGGTTCTGTTTCCACTTTGTAAATTTCTCTGTCGGGTAGCTCGTCTAGTCATTTCGCTCGACTTCCGCAGATATAACTATCGTTCGATACGCTCTATAGTGGCTTACTGAGTTCCACCATCTCGATTATAGTTCACTGATCCTGTTGTTTATCGCGATGTGCCTTGGTGTCCTATTATTTTTCCTTTTTAGATGTATTTTTTTACTTCAAACAATGAAATTTACGAAAGATGAAAGTATTTTCAATAACCATACAAGATGATAAAGAAAACATCTTCATTGAATTAATGAAAAGTGTTCCTTTCGCTAAAAAAAATTGAACCTGTTTCTGATGACTTTGATATTCCTCAATGGCATAAAGCTATCCTTGACCAACGAATGGACGATAAAACCGAAGGTTACCTTAATTGGGAAACTGGGCAAATAGAGACAAGCAAAGCAAACAATAATTCTAAAAGTCTGCCTATTATTATGTGCTTTCGTTAGGCATTAGAGTTCAAAAATGTACTTAATGGAATAAATCACTGGTGTTTTTAAACTAATTTCAAAATGGAAACTGTACTCGTACAAATAAATAACAGTAAGGCTTACAAGTTTTTGGAAGACCTGGCGGACATGCAAATAATCAAGCTGATAAAGAAAAGTGACCAAGCTGAGCAGAAGCTTTCAGAAAAGTATGCCGGCAAATTGCCTTCTGAAATTGCATACGAACTTCAAAACTTTATAGCTCAAAGCCGTAACGAATGGAACAGCAGCAGTATTTAATTGATACCAACACCGTTATAGATTATCTCGGGAAAATTCTTCCTGCTAAAGGAATGGTCTTTATGAACAGCGTTATCGATGCTGGTCCGAACGTATCGGTGATTACCAAAATTTAAATGCTTGGGTTCAACGACCCACCAGAGCATTATCAATTGCTTTCCAGCTTTATAAAAGATGCTACGGTAGTTGATTTAACAGAAAATATTGTGGATTCAACAATAGATATTCGTAAGAAATATAAAACAAAACTGCCAGATGCCATTATTGCTGCTACAGCTATTGTGCATAACATGATATTAATCACCCGAAATATCACCGACTTTAAAATTGTCAAAAATTTGCAGGTGGTTGATCCTCATAATATTTTTTAATCTGAATATTTCCCTTTCAAAATCCTCTTTATGAACATCCTGTAATTTCATTCTCCAAAAATATCCTTTTATGGAAATTGCAGATGATTCCTCCATCCACTTGCCGGTATCAATCCCTGACACACCGCACTGAAAACCCGTAGCCAATATCGTGATTATACCCGGTAACCTCACTGCTGCTGTAAAGCAAGTACCGGGTAATAGCGTTGAGGGTACCGCTCCCGGTTAGCGACCAAAAATAAGCGTGGGTCCCCAAACTACCGAAGGCAGAGGGAAGATTACGATATCCACCCGGCAAAGCCGAAAAACCGCTGTCGTTATTAGTGCTCTGATCATTTCCAATCGTTCCGGCAGTAGCATTAACCGTCCAACCCGATGTGGCTGCCAATGATTTTCCAATATCACTGCCACTGCCTTGGTATCCATATCCGCTATTGGCCAGGTAATTTGTTATTGTTGTCCATTCAGCGTCGGTAGGCAAATGCCAACCAAACGGGCAGGCAGTTTTGGCAGCCGCCCAATTGTATAAAACTCCGTAAGCATTATAGTTGCCAGTTAGTTTTGCATCAAAAACGTTCCCCCCTGTGTATTCATAAACATAATAATATGGAACGGTTGTTGACCCAATTGCCGGGGAACTAACGCTTGGCAGGTAGGCCAGGTTTTCCGCCATCCAAATCTGAGTTCCAATTTTTATCCAATTATATATTGCAAAATCCCGCGGATCAGTCAGGGTTCCTGCATCATCGCTTCCCAATATGGTCCTAAATCTGATTTCTGCTCCATAAGCTGTTCCGGCAAGGTTGGTAGCGTATGCCTTTACGAAATAAGTGGTATTTGAGCTTAACCCGGCGATATCAGTACTAAAAATGCCGGTTCCGGAACCTTCTTCTTTGGAAAAGTTTGTAATCGTTGGATTCGATTTCGTGTTCCAGCAAATTCCACGTGCAGTAATAGCTGCGCCGCCGTTGTCGGTGACTTCACCGCCACCCGTTGCAGTGGTTTGCAGGATATTGTTTATTGGTGATGTGGTAACTTTAGGCAAAACCGGACTGGTTTTAAAACTAACCAGATTTCCGTAGCCGGTACCGGCCAGATTTATCGCATAAGCCCTGACATAGTATGTGGTATTAGCTGTCAAACCGATCAGGCTGCTGGTGAAAGAACCCGTCCCGTTTCCATTTAAAGTGTTTGAAGCCGATAAAGTCGGGTGCTCGCCGATCGACCAGCAAACTCCGCGTGCGGAAACGTCCGACCCTCCGTCACTCGTGATATTTCCCCCTGTTTTCGCAGTGGTTTGGGTAATATCGGTAACGGAATTTGTATTAACGGTGGCAGTGGCGGCGCCCGATTTTGCAGGATAGTATAGAATCCCCGGCTTACCTGTTTTGAGCATATAACCATCTAGCGGTTCCAAAACGTTGATCTCTCCAAACCATCCGGAACCTTCATAAAAGGTCGCTGATTTTGTTTGGCTCTTTATATAATCATCGGCTAAAGGGGAAATAGACGCTAAAGCTTCAGTAACCGTTTCTGCCAGCTGCGGCAAGTATCCGATCCAATTCCATCCCTTATTCAATGCTAAAGGCAGAAGGGCCGGATCAACCGGATAACCTTTGAATTTAATTGTGTCGTCCGTGGTTATCTTTACTTTATACAACTCTTTGGGAACAATGGTTTTAAGATCACCAAACCATCCTGTCCCCGAATAAAAAGTAGCAGAAATTGTTTGATTCTTTATATAATCGCCTTCTTGCGGATTCAGGTTTGCCAAAACTTTACCCAGCGACATATCGGTATTCAATAGATTCAAGCTGATCCAGTTCCAACCGGCAACCAGCGGTTTTATTGCAGTAGGTATCGTGATTGCATGCATGGGGTAGGGATCCAGGGCATCTCCAATCTGAAAATTGATTTCAAAAGGAACTGTTTCCAGAATGGGAAATACCGAATCCAAAACCGGATCAAAGTATTGAAAGGTTAAAGTTTCACCCAATGTTTCGTTAGTGTAAACACGCAGGGTCATCCCATATTTGCCTCCCGGCCCCGTTGATCCTCCCTGCTTAATCCCTCTGCATGAGGTTCCAACAAATGCAGCAAGAATCCCCTCGTCGGAAGTACTCACAACTTTGTCAATCAAGACTTGTGCTATGATTTCACCATCATATAAATATTCAGCAACATTTACCGTCCAGTTAGGCTTGTTTTTGTAAAAGAAGAAGTTAACCGAATATGTTTTTTGTGTTGTTCCGTTTTCAGCAGTTACAACAATAGTGGTAGTTCCGGGTATGTCAGCTGCCGGACTGATAGCTATATTTGCTCTGATATCACTGGCAGTAAAAGAAACCGTAGGAACAACAGCTGTTCCAAAAGGCAGCTCTACTTTGTAATCAAGAATTGCCGAATTAAAACCGCTAAGAGTTGTGTTATCAATTTTAAGATCAGCTAAAGTGGCATTCGTAGAAAGAAAGAAATAAAGTTTACGGGGGACAAATGCACTTCCAACAATCGCATCACTTTCGAAAACAATACTCTCCTCAATCTCAAAGACCCTGTCCATTGAGGTGTCGTAAAACTTAAAATTGATAAGTTTGCCATTTGCAGAATTACCAAAAACGCGTGTTGTAAAAATCCACTTATAATTCGGAGATAGTTTTCCCCCGTCTTTTACTCCCACCAATGATCCATCTATAAATGCACCCACCATACCTCCGGAAGTTATAGCAGTGGTGCCAAAAAACATCTGAATCGTAACATCCATCCCTTGCTCAAATGCATCTGTGTTAACAACCCAGTTGGGTTTATTGGTTTGACAAATACCCATAGTGGATGTTGAAAAATAAGCCAAAAGGAGAATTCTGACGACTTTATTCATGGGTGTTTTATATTCCATTGTTAATTCTCAAAAATTCTTCGTGTTTCAAATATCACCTGATATAATCATTATTGAAAAACGCGCAGTGACCAACATTTGCAGAATAAGCCTATGTGCTGTATCTCCAATTTTTCACCAAGTTACAAATCTAAACCAAAACAAAAATCCCGTTTGTGTAAACTGCTCTCCCGCCAATGCAGATGGTAACTTTTTGCCTCTGAATGACATTTCTCTCAATATAGTTTTCCCGTCTAACCCAACCACCACGGGCATTAGCCCTTTGATCTTCATTATACGTGTTGTTTTAATAATTGCGGGACTTGCCGGGACTTCACCCGGAATACCCCGCACAGAAAATCTGCCATTTCGATTATTACACGTTAGATATGCATAATTGGCGGAAAGAGGAAGTAAAATATACCAGGCATTGGATGTCTCGAATTTCTTGGACTACTAGAATTAGACTTGATAGCTTTGGCCGTAGAACTCACCCATCGTTGGTCTACCAATATTCCAACAGCGACCTCAGGGTCGAGCCGTAAACCCACTTATGTTATTTGCGCTTGTATCTGGAATTAGCCTTCAATAAGCGCAATCAGGGCATCCAGATCAATTTTTTTTAATCTGAATATTTCCCTTTCAAAATCCTCTTTATGAACATCCTGTAATTTCATGCTCCAAAAATATTCTTTTTATGGAAATTGCGGATGATTCCTAAACACGCTAATTGATACTACCCTTAAGCAATCTAAAAAGGTAGGGGGCCGATAGCATGATTTGTTGTTATATTTGTGAAAAATTTAATGCA
>CAIXKO010000845.1 GCA_903919925.1 uncultured Bacteroidota bacterium
GGCTGGGGAGCAAAAATCCGCATTTCACAATCGGGCGACTGGGCAGTAGCTGCCACAAGCCCGGTGTCAGCTTCAACCAGCGAAGCTTTTACCGATGATGAGCCAATATCAAGGCCAAGTAGAAGTGACATAGAGATGGTTGGTTATAATGGTTAGTTGGTTAGTTGGTTGGTTGAGGGGGTGATAGGTTGAAGAGTTGATAGGTTGATAGGTTGTTAGGTTGTTAGGTTGAAGGGTTGAAGGGTTGATAGGTTGATAGGTTGATAGGTTGAAGGGTTGAAGGGTTGAAGGAGAAAAGGGTAGTCGCTTTTTTTGTTATGAGCACTGAAGGCGTTGGGTCCGTGTCAATTTTGAAGTAAATCACCTTTTCTGCTCCGGTACTTTGTCCCATGCTGCTTTGCTTTTTGGCAGATAAGTTATGGTTTGTACCGAGTTGAGGGCGTAGGAACGCAAAGTATCGAGCCCGCTAAGACCTTGGTGGCTGGCAATTTGCACCAGAATATTCCCCAGTGCAGTGGCTTCGGCCGGTCCCGCAATTACCGGTAATCCGGTGGCATCAGCGGTAAACTGGCACAGAAGAGCGTTGAGTGAACCTCCTCCGATCATGTGGATTTTCTCAATTGGATGAGGACTAACCTCTTTGAGCTGAATCAAAACAGCGCGGTACTTTAAAGCAAGACTCTCGAAAATGCATCTCGCAAATTCCGGAATGGTTTCCGGGGCCGACTGACCGGTGTTCAGGCAGTATTCTCTTATTGCCGCAGGCATGTTATCGGGATTCATAAATATGGGATCATCCGGGTCAACTAGCGACTGAAACGGCTTCACTTTTTTACATTGGCTGATCAGATCCGAATAAGATACAACTTCCACTTTGTCCCAAATCTTTTTACACTCCTGTAATAACCAAAGCCCTGTGATATTTTTGAGGTAACGAATTGTTTTACCTACGCCACCTTCATTGGTAAACAGGTATTTAAAGCTCGCTTCGTTTAAAATTGGATGGTCGGTTTCAATTCCCATCAATGACCAGGTTCCTGAGCTGATATAGGCCCAGTTTTTGCCCTCAGCCGGAATCGCGGCAATGGCAGAGGCGGTATCATGAGCCCCAACTGCCACAACAGATATTGCATTGATACCCAATTCGCTGAGTATACCCGGTTTCAACGTACCAATATGAGTTCCCGGCTCCACGATATCGTCCAGAATATGGATCGGTAAACCGAGCCTCATCAACAGATCAGGATACCAGTTCCTGGTTTTAGGGTTCAACATCTGTGAGGTAGAGGCGATGGTGTACTCCGAAAAAATTACCCCGGTAAATAAGTAGCCAAGCAAATCGGGAATGAACAAAAGTTTGTCTGCCTGAAGCAAATGATTAGGAAACTTCTTATTTAATGCCCAAAGCTGAAAAAGCGTATTGAACCGTAAAAACTGAATCCCTGTTTTGGTATATAATTCTTTGGGCCTGATCAATTTAAATACCTGTTCCATAGCCTCATCGGTTAAGGAATCACGATAGGCGAATGGATTTCCGATTAATTGATTATTTCCATCCAGCAACCCGAAATCAACCCCCCAGGTATCGATGCCGATGGATGCAGGTATAATATTAAGCTTCTTAACGCAAAGCCTGAGCCCTGTCATAAGCTCTTCAAACAATCGGTTGATATCCCAGTAATAATGGCCATCCCGAAGGATCATTTCATTTGGAAACCGATGGATTTCTTCCAGGGTTACCTTGCAGCCATCTAATGTTCCAAGTATTGCCCGGCCGCTTCCTGCGCCGATATCAAAAGCTAAGTATTGTGTATTAGTCATTTAAAACAAATTTGCCTTTGCCTTAAAGATACAAGTTTTTCCTTAACTTGAAATCGGATTTTTACGTTTAGATTTTTAGGTTCAGCTTTTGTATGAGCGCTTCTTTGATTATGGACAGTTCAATAGGAAAACCTGCCTGATGGATTGAAGTTACAAAATCCTCATGTTTACGGCCTATCCGGTAGTCAGGTTCACGAACCGGATGTTTGAGGTAACGTCCTATAAACTCAGGTGTTTCCGCGATATTTAGCACAGCATGGTAGAAAACCATACTCTTTTTCCGGTAAATCGATGAACCCAAAATTTTTTTTTCACCAATCGCAATATCGGAAATTCCTTTTTCAACCAGGTTTTGGATACCCGTTTCCGCCAGGGCAGCCAATATTATTTGATTGATCCGCTTAAAATATACCTGCGGATTTTCCAGCTTTTCCGATATCAGCCTGACTGATATTATCAGCATCCGTGGGGTAAGAATCACTGTTTGCCCTCCTGAATGCCTCTTATACACTGGTATCCCATCCTGTTCAGCTTCATTGAGATAAACAGCTGTTTCAGGCTGATTACTTTGTCCCAGAACAATGGATGTTTCCATTGGCTGCCAAACCATGAAAGCATTGGTGGTAGCCTCAGGATCGATCAAGCCCTGATCAGGCAGTGGATAAAGATTCATGTTAACGGATAGGATTGATCAGCTGGCAAGGTGAATATAAAATTACTTCCTGCACCCTCTTCAC
>CAIXKO010000846.1 GCA_903919925.1 uncultured Bacteroidota bacterium
CGATAAGGCATCGCCGCCATCGGTACCGCCCCAACGTCCGCCTCCGCCATGCCCGGCATCAACCGGTATCCCATCCACCACAATCAGCGGACGGTTATCGCCGGTAATCGATGCAACCCCCCTGAGTATAACCCTGGTAGAGCCATCTACACCGGTGGCAGATTTACTGATTTGCAAACCGGCCACTTTCCCGGCCAGGTTGTTTACCAGGTTATTTTCCCTGGCTCTGGTAAGCTCATCCGCTTTAAAGGCAGATACCGAATAGCCCAGAGAGCTTTTTGTTCTATTGATATTCAAGGCGGTAACCACTACTTCATCGAGAAGCGTAGCCTCTTGCACCAGAAAAACATCAATGGAACCTTTACCTGCCACGGCGATTTTTTGCGGCAGATACCCTACAAAAGTGAAATTCAGTGTATCTTTTAGGCTCACTGCCTTTAGAGAGTATTTACCATTAGCATCTGTTGAGGTGCCTTCGGAAGTGCCTATAATAGAGATGTTAACACCCGGAATCGTTTCACCGGATTTAGAATCCATGACCGTTCCGGTTATCATTTTTACCTGGGCATTAACTGCCATGGCCTGCAGCATGATAATCAGATAAAAAAGTAATATAGGTTTAGCTTTTCGCATGGGGACAGATATTTTTTGGACGCCATTAAAACTACAATTCAGGTTTCCGATTTCCATCTAAAAATATTAAATGGTATTTGAAAAAGCTAATCCATGTAAAAAGGTATTTCACCAGTCGATAGATTCGTTGGGCGCATCATCAAGCGTATTGCTGATCCAATTGGCATTCTGGAGTTTATGCTCAGGAAAACTTGTTTTCAGGGCCAGGCATCTGCATCCGGCAGCAATTGCAGCGTCAATACCACTAACGGCATCTTCCACCACCAGGCACTCCTCAGGTTGAAGACCGAGCCTCCTGGCGGCTTCCAGATAAATATCGGGGAAAGGCTTTTTTCTTTCCACCTCGAGTCCGTTTACCGTTTGGTCGAATGTGCCGGAAGGGAGCCCCAGGGCAGCCATATTGATGATCATTTTTACCTTGTCGGCACTGGTGGCAATGGCCAACTTAAGTGAGCGCGCCTTGCACCTTTCAATGAACTGATGAACCCCGGGCAGTGGCACCAGCTTACCCGCCGTAATTTCTGCAAATATTTGATAAGCCCGGGTCTTATCCTGTTCGAGGTTAAATTCAACTCCATATTTCTCCGCTACCCCGCCCAGATACCGGTTCTCTCCCATTCCAACAAACGGTGCAAAATCTATGGTTCCCACTGTCACCCCTTTTTCTGCAAACATCTGTATGGCAGCTTCGCACATAAACTCTTCCGAATCCACCAACACCCCATCCATATCAAACAATACTCCTTTTATCATAATTGTGTTATTTGTTTTCAAGGTCTCAATTTGCAATAAAAAACGATTGGTACATCCGCAATTTGGGTAAAAATGGAGGATGTTATCAGATTGGCTGCCGATGTTCATTATAACTTTAAATGATTATCCGTATTCGTGTACCAATGCTGCCAATCGGTAGAAATACAAGGAATATCGAAGTTGTACCCACCCCATAGCCGTCAACCTAAGGTGGTGGCTATAGGGGCGCGCCTACCGTCCAAACCCGAAAATCAAATTAATATCCGGGAGCAGGTGCCATCGGTTGCCGTCAGGATATTTTCCATAGCAAAGTTTATATCCGGCTTCGATCAGCAAACTCTCTTTTTTTGAAGTGTAGGCCATAACACCTTTGTTTTCAAAAAAGTAATTGTAAGGTGTTCCTGCAAGAAAAAAGTTTTCCACTGAGAAAAGCCAGCCGTACCGATCGGAGAATTTTCCGCGAAAATCAATACCCAGTTCAAATTCAG
>CAIXKO010000847.1 GCA_903919925.1 uncultured Bacteroidota bacterium
GCCGATGGAAAATGGCGGATCATAGGCGGTTGGTATATTCAGCCGGACTGCAATCTTCCATCGGGAGAATCTTTAGTCAGACAGATCCTGATCGGAAAAAACTATTTCCGCGAAAAATTCGGTGTGGAACCTCAAACTGCTGTCAATTTCGATCCGTTTGGTCACGCCAGGGGATTGGTTCAGATTCTTGCAAAATCGGGGTACACCTCTTACCTGTTCTGCCGGCCGGGCGAACCCCACCTGTCGGTACCCGATGATTTTATCTGGACCGGTTTCGACGGATCGGAGATTCTCGCCCATCGGTCTTTGGAACATTATAATTCTGAAAAGGGCAAGGCAGATGTGAAGATAATGAAATGGATAAATGGTCATCCGGATTTTGGGACGGGCCTGTTTCTGTGGGGCATCGGTAATCATGGAGGAGGTCCATCGCGTGAGGATCTGAAAAAAATAGCCGAACTGCAATCTTCTTTTGATCACCAAACACAACAGTCCGACCTTTCATCTGCGAAACTCCCCCCGGTTCCAGTGCACAAAATCCTCTTGAAACATTCATACCCAGAGGCATTTTTTCAATGGTTAGAATCCTCCAGGCATTCCTTGCCAAAAGTAAATACTGATCTGAATCCGTGGGCAGTTGGTTGTTATACCTCGATGCAAAGGGTTAAAAAGTTGCACCGTGAACTGGAGGAAACCTATTATTTTACTGAAAAGATTATCACTCATGCTGTGCTTGCCGGATTGATAAAATATCCGCGGCAAGAATTAAGAGAGGCTTTGGAAGACCTGTTATTCAGTGAGTTTCACGATATTCTGCCCGGTTCAGGGATTCCGGAAGTGGAAGCTTATGCTTTGCAGCGGATGAACCACGGGCTCGAAATGCTCTCCCGCTTAAAAGCAAAAGCCTTCTTTAAATTGCTTGCCGGACAGAAGGTTGCGCACCCTGGTGAGTTTCCGATTCTGGTTTATAATGCTGAACCTTATGATATCAAAGAAACCCTGATTTTGGAATTGCAGGGTGCAGAACCAAACTTCAACCCGGATACCTTCCTGTTGCCGGAACTGTTTGATGAATCGGGTAATCCGGTTGTTTATCAGCTGGAAAAGGAATCGGCTAATATTGCTAATGATCACAGGAAGCGGCTTGTGTTCGACGCAATATTAAAAGCATCTTCAATGAACCGGTTTAGCTGTTACCTCCGCGAGGTTAGTATCCTGGATAAGCCCATGAGTCCGGTTCAGGACGAGCTGCATTTTATTAACGAAACTTGCGATATCAGGATCAGTTCAGATACCGGCCTGATCGATCAATATAAAGTGAACGGAGTGAATTATCTGAAACCCGATTCCGCGGAACTTATTGTCATGAAAGATGATGCAGATCCCTGGGGAATGAAGGTGGATTCGTTCCGTGACCTGGCTGGCCGTTTCCGGCTAATGTCTGCATCCGAGACTTCCGGATTTGCAGGAACCCAAGGGCCGATAGAACCGGTGAGGATCATCGAAAATGGTCCCGTCAGAACTGTTGTCGAGGGATTGTTCCGATATAATGGTTCAACTGCTGTTGTTCAGTATATTATTCCCAAACAGGGCGCTCAAGTGGAAATTGCCATCCGGGTTTTTTGGAATGAAAAGGATAAAATGCTTAAACTAGCCTTTCCTTCCAGTCTGAAGCAATCGGAATGCCTGGGGCAAGTGGCATGTGGGGTTCAGCAGTTCGATCGTGAGGGTGAAGAGATGGTTGCTCATCAGTGGATTGGCCTATTTGCGCGTGGAAAGGACGCTGCTTTTACCATCACCAATCGTACAACATACGGATTTGATCAGTCGGATGGGGAGTTAAGATTGTCACTGCTCCGCTCTCCTGCATATTCGGGTCATCCTGTCGACGACACAACCCCGATTGTCCGACAGGATCGCTTTACCCCGCGGATGGACCAGGGTGAGCATGTTTTTCGATTCCGGATGAATGCAGGAACCATTAATGAAAGGCTTACAGCCATTGATATGGAGAGTCATTTACTGAATGCCGGATCCATCAGTCTATGTTGTTTTCCAGGAAGAGGAGGAAAATTGCCAGGTGCTGCGGTTGTTGTGTCCGATAAAGCGATAAAACTAGTTGCATTTAAAATGGGCGAGCATGGCACCCGTTTAATAGTAAGGCTTTTCGAAACTTTGGGATCATCCGTTGCGGCAATAATGGAGGTGCCGGCATTGGGCATTTCGGTACCACTTTCGTTTGTAGGTTTTGAAATAAAAACGCTGTTGATTGATCCGGTATCTAAAGAAATCAGGGAAACCAGCATATTGGAGGAATAGCAAGTAAAGTTGGAGTAAAGTTGTAAGAATGTTACAAGTTGCTCGTAATACAAATGTTACATGAATTTTAAAACCATTATTTCTTGCCTTTCTGCCCTCTTGCCCTCTTGCCCTATGTACCCATATCGATTTTGGCCCAGCCCCCTCTAATTGAATTATCTTTTTTGCCCCTATCTTTACTCCATGAATCCAATCAGAATCCTCTTTTCAGCCATCTCCGGTTATGGCTTTTATTAC
>CAIXKO010000848.1 GCA_903919925.1 uncultured Bacteroidota bacterium
CTTCCAGCCTGTTACAACAACCTGAGGTTATCAACTTAAAAAGTTCCGGAATAAAAAAAGCGGTATTCTTTTATGCAAAAAACGTCTCAGCCGTATCCTTTTGAGAAATTTCGATTTTATTAATAATCAAGATAATACATACAATTAAATACCTGCTTTTATGTCAGGACCAGCAATTCATCACTTGATTGCAGTAGAAGTTGCAAGAGCATTGAGGTCGAAATTGGATCCATCATTTTACCCTTTTATAGAAAAACTCAGCAGCGATTATTCAGCGGCTTTTTATTTAGGATCGCAAGGACCTGATTTTTTGTTTTTCAACACTAAGGACATTGATCCCACATTAAAGAGATTCATCGATTTATACCTTGATATAACCGATTTTATTGAGGATATAAAAGCGAAGATTATGGCGATCATACCGCAGGAGCTGAAAGATGCAGTTGCACATCTGGAAGTGATTTACGACGATGTTGCGGCTCGGTCGTCATCGATAACAGAGATCACGCAGTTGCTGACAGAGGCAAGCAATTTGCTTAGTTTGCTAAACTCCAACGTTACGGCTAAAATTGAGCAGTTTATAACCGACAATGTTGAAATATTCAGTCTTTTAAAAAGCCCGATTCAGGACGGGCAGGATTTTAATGTATGGTGGTGGTTTGATACGCTTCATTACCGGCCATCCTTTTGTAAATATCATTGCCGGAGGGCCATACCGGACGCATCCGAAAAGGCATAAATTGGTTGAGAACCATCAGGATGTGATGGCATTCAGAAACTTTTTAGGAGGTGATGAATCCATTCAAGGAAGTTGGGTGAAAAATATATTATCAACGGTGATGAGAAACGCTTGCCGGGTGAATTGAATAATGTAATCAGGGAATGCATACAAAAGGTTTATTTTGAGGAAGGGGTATCCAAATATGGGCTGGAGATGAGTGCCGATGATTTGGACGATGCCTACCGGCTTTGGCTGATGTGGTTCAGAAAATCGACGAACGCGCTGGACCTCCCAAAACCGGAACCGTACTCTTTTGGGGCCGAAATGGAAGAAGTTTGGGACACCTTTGTCGACAACCTCTCGGATTTGGGAACCTCGATTTCTGATGGCCTTAGCGGGAGCGGAGGAATTCTGGGTGTTTTGAGTGTGAAAGCCATCTTATTTATCCAACTCCGGTTGCTGCAAACCTGGAAAGCAACAAATGCATTGGGGCAGCAAAACCGTATTACAACATGGATCAAACACAGTATATGGTGGGGCCAATTGGTTTTAGCAGAGAAAGATATGAGATGCTAAATATTCAGACGGATATTATTGATCCGAGCACAAAAATCTTATAACGACAAAGCCGGAGTCTCTAAAAATCAATAATATATAATCAAATGAAAACAAAAGAATTAATTGATAAGCTCAAAAATGATGATATCAAGGCCAAAAGAAAATTCCATAGCAGCTCAAAAAATAAGGAACTTTTCGGCACCAATAACGATCAACGCCCAGGCAAACAACCGGGGGATTTTAAAGACAAAACCTTTTTATACATCTGTGCTACCGGCATAGATAATGGAAGCCGCCCACTGCCTGCCGGAACGGTGTTTTGGGACAGTCCTGACATAGAGCTTTACAACAGTTCCGGAGTGATAATTCCGACGAACCAGCTCACTCAACATCAACATTACACTATTAGCGTAAAAGTTCATAATGAAGGAGATATGACTTGTAACTCCTGTATTGTTGAGCTATTTATCTGCGACCCCAGCATTGGGTTTGACCGGACTCATGCCACTCAGATCGGAATACAGACTCACCTAATTCCGGGGCACAATTCCGTTACCGCTCAGTTTGATTTTGTACCCACAGCAGCAAACATTGGGCACCAGTGCCTGTTTGCACGCGCCTATAGTTATGTTAACGTGGATATGCCCGACTCACCGGTTCTGTTTTCCACCTTTACCGACAGGCATATCGGGCAACAAAATCTGAGTATTGTAAGGTCCGGATCCTCTTTTGAGTTTATGGTTTTTGGCGGTCAGGTTAAGGAGATCCAGACCCTGACATTACAAATCAGGCGGAGTAAATCCTCGTTTTCCCAGTTTAAAATCAAGGAATTAGCCAACCTAAAGCCAACAAACAAAACAGTCATCTCCAAACAGTTTACGTGTTTGAAAAATATCGGGCCCGATGCCAATAAGCCAATTATTTATAAGCCGGTATCACCAATAATTAACAGTTTCATTGTTAAACTTATCCGGA
>CAIXKO010000849.1 GCA_903919925.1 uncultured Bacteroidota bacterium
AGAGTTATCTGGAAGAACCGGTCAAAAGCCGGATCGGTAAGGTAGGTTTTATCACCGGTCCACTCATATAGCTTATAACAGGCATCGATAATATCGAAACTGGCGTTGAGGTTGTACCAGAAATCATCATCCGAGGCATAATCCACCGGTGCCGGCTTATTGTACCGGTTAATCTCCCAATATGAGCAATAATCCTTGGATTCAGATATGTTTTCCACGAATTTCCGGAACATGTTCAGGTTCTGTCTTCCTTGCCACAATATCTCATTACCAATACTTTGATGAGAAACATCCCGGATGCAGAATGCCTCGCGATTCGGCAGGGCTGCTTCGTACCAGGGACCAACGGGATCACTGTCATTTCCCACATAGCTATTGGAAGTCTTTTGGGCCCAATTGAAGATACTCTCCAAGGTAGTATCGGGTGAGGAAATCCGGATGCTGTCGGAGGGTTTGGATACAAGATCTTCTGACAGATTCCTTTGGCAGGAAGTACTCATCGCAATCCCTGTTGCCATAGAAATCCAAAAAACGAAATAACTGGTTTTAATGATTTTCATATTCTGTATTTTATTCTTTTTGGAGTTCCTGTTGTTTAATGAATATTTTATGTGAGCCGGATAAAAACTGACCGAGATCCTTTCCGCCAAATTTTACACTAGCCTCAGAACGTAAAGGTATGCTGAAATTCATCTCAATTACGTCATTCTACTTCTCCCATTTCATATAGAATTCACCCCTGATGCACGTATGCGACACCTCGGCCCAGGTAGTGAAACCCAATATCCCCAGCTGTCAGGGCATATCCATCCCGCTCAATGGCTCGAATAAAGGTATCGTAAACATCCGACATCGTCGGGAGGCGTTCCATGTATCGGGTCATCATTGTCCATGCTTTCTCCATCGGGCGCTTATCACCGTACCACTGGTAAAGATACCAGGGGAGTATCACGGCGGAACTGCCCCATTCAGGTGAATCACGGAAACCTTCAACAAACGGGACATATTCCGGAGCGATATCCGGGACCAGGCCGTTGTCGAATTGTGAATCTATCATGTCCTCCACAGATAGTCATCCGTCAGGAGGGATAGCTGTGTGGTGCTGTTTTCCTCCGAAGAGTAAATATGATAGGCTTTCCCGTCATCATCGACAAACAGGGTCATATCCCTGGCCATCTGGCCCTTGGAAAAATCGCGCCCGAGCAGGTTGAGGGAATCCGGATGGCCGGGAAGCCCGTCGGGCCCTCCGCCATAATGATCCTTTGTACTATTGGGCACTCCTTTTTTATGGCACTCCCGGACATTGATTGGCCAGAAACCGGCATTCGGCCGCTCCATAATGCATCCCTTTCGAATCGGACTGGTGGTATCTTCCGATACTTTAAGGACAATTCCTTCATTTTTCCAGTCATACAGGTTATCAGAAGAATAGCAGCTGAATCCGACCATTGCGGTGTTTCCTTCGGGTCCTGCGGTCTTATGTTCCCCAAACCAATAATACATGGTATTGTACCGGATAATTCCGCCGCCATGGGCATTGATATGAACCCCATTGTTGTCGGGCCAAAACTTTCCAGGTTCAAAATACCTGGATTTCAGCGTACTCTGACTGGTTTGTGCAGGCAAACTACAAGTTGCTGATACCAGCAACATCAGAAGAATGGAATATTTTAAACCCGAAACTGTCATCTTTACTTGTTTTGTTGGTTAATGGTTCAAGTTCAGCGGTGCTATCCTTGTGATCGTCCGGGTCGGTTATTACGGGTACTTCCGTTTTGCATCCCTGGCAGACTGCGAAAACCGACAGCAGAAAGGCTGCAGAAAGGATATACACCTTATGTGAGAACATCATGATTGATTGTTTATTGGTTTTTATTCTACTGAAATTTTAACCGATTGATTGGCCGCTAATTTTATCCTGATTTTATCACCCGAAACCGAATAC
>CAIXKO010000850.1 GCA_903919925.1 uncultured Bacteroidota bacterium
ACTTAATCCTTCACAATTAACCATTAACCCTTCGCTGCAAGCGTGGCCCAACCCAGCAGGTTATTCTGCTACCATAAGATACACGATAACCGCTGATCAGCCTGTTACCATTCAGGTAATCGATAATCTGGGCAGGGTGGTTGATGAGCTTGAACAGGGTAAACGCTCTTCAGGAGAGTATCTGCTGAATTGGGATACCGGGAAACTGGAACAAGGCATTTATTATTTGCGTATGAAAAATTCCCCGGCAGGCAACCTGCAGGTGGTTATAGTGCATTCAGGACAATAAAACCTATATAGAATTAACGTTAGTGGTTAAAAATCGTTTACCGGGATTGGGAAAATAGCCATTTACCGATTTTGTTCATACACAAAAGCAATAGGTTCATACAGAAAATACAGGGGTTCGTTAAACGGACCCCTTTTTTATTGCATTACTCACAGCAAAACCGTAAATTGTTGGACAATGTTCAATTCACTCAATTACTTGAAATTAAGAATTCAGAAAATATTATGAGAAAACTCATGGTTTTAGTTACTCTGCTTCTGTTATGCAGCAGACTTTTGGTGGAGCAATCGCTGGCGGTTACTGCCTATCCTTATCCGGTTCAAATTACCCAGCGCGATGGAACCAAGCTCACGGTGATTTTGCAGGGTGATGAAAAGGTTAAATGGGCCAAAACCCTGGATGACTATGCTTTAGTTTTTAATGGTCAAGGGGTTTATGAATATGCAAAGCTTGATGCTTCGGGCGATATGGTTCCAAGCGGAGTAAAAGCACGTGATATCATGGAACGAACTCCGGCAGAGCTTTCACTGTTAACAAAAACTCAAAAAAACCTGATCTACAGCCCTTCTCAGGTTTCGATTATGAAACAGGTTTGGAGCAACTTAAAATCCGGCGGTCCTGAGCTGGCATTTCCCACCACTGGCAGCAGGAAGCTGATTTGCATATTAATGGGTTTTACCGATAAAGCATTTACCAAAACCAAGCTTGAATTTCAAAACCTTTTCAACCAGGTTGGTTATGTTGTTGACGGAGCTACCGGAAGCGTAAAGGATTTCTTTACAGAGGCCTCGTATAATCAGTTCAATCTCACTGTTGATGTTGCCGGTCCTTTCACTGCCAGCAAAACACACGCCTATTATGGAACCAACGTTGGCGGAACCGAAGGCAATGATGAGTATCCGCAGCAACTGGTTACGGAAGCGGTAACCCTGGCAGATCCAACGGTTAACTTTGCGGATTACGATAATGACGGGAATGGTTGGGTGGACGGAGTTTACGTTATTTTTGCCGGTTATGGGGAAGAAGCAGGGGGCGATCCTAATTGTATCTGGTCGCATGCGTGGGGTATTCCAACAGTTGTTCTGGATGGAAAATCAATCAGTTCGTACTCCTGTTCACCTGAGCTAAGAAATGCTTCAGGGAGTGGTTTAACCAGGATCGGCGTGATTTGCCATGAGTTTGGCCATGTGCTGGGTGCTCCCGATTTTTACGATACTAATTATACTACCGGCGGGTCATATGCCGGTACCGGTTACTGGGATCTTCAGGCAAGCGGTTCATGGAATGGATCACTGGGCGATGGAGCTACTCCTGCGCAGCCCAATCCATATACAAAGGCTTATGTTTACGGCTGGATTTCAGTTACCACCCTTACTGCCCAAACAACTGTAACATTGGCTAATGCGGCACAAAATTCCACCAGTTTTTACCGTATAAATACCGCCACCTCCGGCGAGTATTATTTGTTGGAGAACCGGCAAAAGGTTGGATTCGATTCGTGGATACCCGGACATGGATTACTCATTTATCATGTGAGTAAGGATTTGACTGGTATGAATACCACCTTCCCCCAAAAGATGTATCCTGTATGTGCCACAGCAGGTGTAGAGCCCGGGAGTACCCCCGCGAGCTATGGTGCCATCAATGGCGATGGTTGCCCGTTTCCCGGAACTGGCCTCAAAACAGCGTTCACGGATGCCACCCTTCCGAGTCAGAAATCCTGGGCCGGGGAATTAACCAATAAGCCCGTTACCAGTATAACTGAAAACAACACAGCCAAAACGATAACATTCTGTTTCCGGGGATGTGTTACATCTAGCGACCCCGGGATTTTTACCTCCTCGTCTTCCAGTGAGTCGCAAATTGATCTTTTATGGACCAAAAATACTTCCTCAAACCCGGTGATGGTTGCCTTTAGCACTACACCTTTATTTGGAACTCCCGTCAACGGTACCGTTTACGTGGCAGGGAATGCGATTCCCGGCGGAGGAACTGTGATTTATAAAGGTTCTTTAACAGCTTATAGTCATACGGGGTTAACCGCCAGTACCACTTATTACTACAAAGCCTGGTCGGTTTTAACCGGAAACGGCTATTCCCTGGGTAGAGTTACGGAGACAGCAACTGCATGCCCGGGCATCTCAACATTCCCCTATACGCAAACCTTTGATGATGCTGTGTTTACACCAACCTGCTGGACTAGTTTTGTTGGAACAAACGGGCTTGGATTATCATCAAACTGGATTCGTAAAACCTCTAATACTAATAATGCCTCAGCGGGCGCAGCTTTTGTGGGATATGAAGCTGTTTCCGGAGGGCTTGCACAGGACTGGCTGGTAACTCCCAGAATCAGTATTCCGGCTACCGGCATTACCAGCCTTAAATTTTACCAGCGGCAAGGTTATACAACGGTATACACCAGCTCCTATTCTGTTAGGGTATCAACCACCTCTCAAACAGATATAGCCGGGTACACTGCGATCTCAACCTATGGAGAAAGCACATTTTCAATAACTTATTCCCTGCTTACACTGGATTTGACTGCCTATGCAGGTCAACAGGTTTATATTGCTTTTGTGATGGAACAAAATGATGGTGATGACTGGTACATCGATGATGTAAGCCTTACCAATATTATTGGCAGCTCCGATAATTCATTGAGCAAATTTGCCATCACCGGATTAACGATCTGCCCCACCGTATCAGGCGATAATACCTATCCGGTTGATGAGGCAGCCGGCACGGTAGTTGTTTCAGGCAATAACATAGGAGTGTCAGTAAAGGCTGGTACCACAGTTACTGCATTGAATTATAAATTTGAATTGGGCGATGCAGCAGCCGGTGTGGCTATTTCAAACGGAACCGCCGTTAAAACATCTGGTTCAAAGGTGGTAACCGGGACTGCAAATTTTACTTCTTCGGTTACCTTAACCGTTACCGCAACTAACCTGACCACCCGACTGTACAGTATTCTCGTTACCCCCCGAGCGGTAAACAGTTTAAAGGCGTTGACTTCCTTTAGTTTTGAAGCGGCAAAAAACCCTTTATTAATAGGTAATGTCGATGCAAGCGGAGTGATCAATGAAGCAGCCAAAACGGTCACCGTCCATCTACCCTTTGGAAGTGTTGTATCAAACCTCATCCCAAGTTTTGGGCTGAATTCTGTCACCATTTTTGCCGGTGGTGCATTGATGACAACCAACAAAGGTGCTTACGTGGTTCAAACCACGGGCGTTTCAACCAATGATTTTACCTCACCGGCTGTTTACCAGGTTTGGGCCGAAAATTGTACAAACGTGGCATATACGGTTACTGTTATTGTGGATCCAAATATGGGTAATGATGTTTTGACACTTTCACTTGCAGGACATCAGCATACTTTATATGAAAGCTGCGACCCACCTGCCAGCGTTAATGTAAATGCGGTTATTGGCAATGTTTTGGTTGGTGGGGTAACGGAAGGAACCCTTACTTTAACGGTGCCTTATGGAACCGATTTAACTAGTTTTTTATTAAGCGGAACCATATCAACCGATGCAATTATTAGCCCGGCAATTGCCTCGATTACCAGTTATTCCGGTACTCCCGTAACTTACAACCTGACAGCAAAGAACACCATTTCAAAAAAGAAGTACACCCTTACCATTGCTAAGGCGGCTGCTTTGACAGGAAATCAATTGCTAACCTTTGGATTTGAGAAGAGCAAAAATGCCGGGTTAGACGCGGATGTATGGACCACTGTTCCTGTAGATCACGTTAACCACCGCGCCGATGTTGAGGTGCCCACAGGCATAAGCCTGACTGACCTGGTTGCCAGCTTTACCTTTTCACCAATGGCTGCTGTATACATTAACGGTCCGGGGCCCACTGATAAAACTCTGAAGTGTTCAGGATCGATTCCGGGTAAAGACTATTCTGCGGTTGTGACTTATACGGTTATCGCTCAAAATGGTACCGAAGCTCAATACAGTATTTATGTCACCAATGCATTGGTTACCGCCACTCGCAATTTGAATGCAGGATGGACCTGGTTCTCCTTAAACGTGGAGAACACGGATATGACCACTTCTACCGTTTTGAGTTCTCTTACCCCTGCTGAAAATGACTATATTAAGAATCAAACGTTGTCCACAACATTTTATGCAGATTACGGATGGTTTGGCGAACTGGAGACAATAGACCCCCGCGAGATGTATAAAATCAAGCTGGCTTCTGCTGGTACACTTGTTTTTGAAGGGAATGAGGTAGATCCTTCGATCACCACAGTTCCCATTCATACAGGCTGGAACTGGATCGGATATCTGCCTAAAGCGGCACAACCGTTAAGCACCGCACTAACCTCCATCAGTCCGATTGTGGATGATTATCTTAAAAATCAAACTTTGTCATCCAGCTTTTATGCCGGATATGGCTGGTTTGGTGAGCTGGAAAATATGACCCCGCTGGACGGCTACATGCTGAAAATTGCTAATCCGGGGACATTAACGTATTCCAACCTGGTACCGTTGGGAGTGAAGAGCATGAAGAACGTGAAGAGCGTGAAGAACGAAAAGAACGAAAAGAACGTGAAGAACGTGAAGAATGTGATGATTGATCCCGTCACTGGTCACTCGTCACTTGTCACTGATTTCGAGTTTTCAGGCCAGGTAACGGCATCGGTATATTTGAACGGGGAAAATTATGCTGGTGAGGATTATTGTTTGTATTCGGTGGTAGATGGAATGGTTAGGGGGGTGAGCCGTGGATTGTGGTTCGAACCCGGGAAGGAGTGGATACATAATCATTTAACTTATAGTAATGTTGCAGAGGGCGATACCGTTCGTTTCCGCTTGTATGACTCGGGCGCAAATAAATGGTACCAGTTTGACGAATTTGTGGTATTCAAGGCCGATATGGTCAACTCCAACGCACTTAACCCTTTCCTCCTTAAGTCTTATTCCTTA
>CAIXKO010000851.1 GCA_903919925.1 uncultured Bacteroidota bacterium
TTATCCGCTGCGGGATCTGCTGCTTTTACTGTTTATTTCAATGGTTCTGATCCTGATAACTTCGGCAGTTACGGCCTTACGTTATCACAAAATAAAGCCCCTAGCTTTTATCAAGGTGGTTTCAACTGGTAAAAAAGCCCTTTTATCAAGACGGATATCGATGGTCGTTCAATATTGTGCAACGATTGTCATGATTATCGTTTCCATTTTCTTTATCAGGCAACTTAATTTCATGTTGCATAGTGATATGGGCTTCCAGCAGGATAACATCATTACCATTCCATTCTTTACCAAGATTGCGATAGATAAAGGCAGCAGTGGTACCGCTGAGGAGGAGAAAAAGGCAAAAGAAGATTATTTTCAAAAAATGGCTGTTGCGAAATCCAATCAGCAGTTTGTGATTGATGAGATCAAAAAGAATCCATTTTTGAAAAACCTCTGTTTCGGACATACGCCCCTGACCAATTATATTATGCCAGTGAAAAACATGAATTCCGGTCAGGATTTTCAGGATGCTTCCATCATGAGCGTTACCCCGGTTTTTAAGGACTTGTACGGTTTAAAAATGGCAGAAGGCCGGTTCTTTGAATCGGATAAGGACCAAAGCCGGGGTGATAAGATCGTGATCAATCAAAAAGCAAAACAGTATTTTGGAGTCGATGATATCTCGAAATGCCAGATTGTTAACCGGATGTGGGGTTCTAACAGGATTATCGGTGTGGTGGAAGATTTTGCAACCGATCACTTATCAAAGGAGATTTACCCTTTGGTGCTGTATTATTTCGATGATAAAACAGATAATGACCTGATGGTGGAAATAACCACAGGGAAAGAAGCGGAGTCGATTGAATTCCTCGGAGCGCTATACAAAAAGACTAATCCGGGGATGACATTCTCCTATCAACTTGTTAAAGATGATATTGCCCAACTCTACAAGGAGGATAAAAAGCTGGTTCTGGTGTATTCCATATTTGCAATCATCGCATTGATTATCTCCTCGCTCGGATTGTTCAGCTTCTCGATTTACGATGTGCAGCAGCGGTTCAAGGAGATCGGTATCCGCAAGGCCAACGGATCCGGTACGTGGGAAACGGTTTGGTTCCTCACCCGAAGCATTTTTGTGCTCTTGGGATTAGCATTCGTGGTTGCGGTACCCGTTGCCTGGTATGGGATTGTGCGGTATCTCGAGGGATTTGCCAACAAAGCACCGGTATCGTGGTGGATCTTTGCACTGGCGATGCTTTTCACGTTAGTGGTTTCCTTGCTTACGGTAATTTGGCAGAGCTACCGGGCTGCCACAAGGAATCCGGTTGAGGTACTCAGGTATGAATGAAAAACGGATACCTGAACTATTCGGAGATAGTTGGGCTGACTGGATTAATATGGCACCATCCTGGCATAAACGAAAAAACACTTACCCGTTTGATTAAGTAGAGTCGCATAATTGCGTCTTTACAACCCGTGCGCTCCATCAAGGACCTAAACCAAAATCAATCAGAACATTGCAACATGATGAAAAACTATCGGACGCGAATTACTACCTGCGATGGCTATCTGAACAGATTACCCAACGAATACGGACAAGAGATATAGAATACACAAACGATTACCTGGACTTTTCAGGAAACTTAGAATTTCAAGACGATGAAACAGAATGACGTGGAACCCTTTTCCAGCAAATTAGTAGATGATATTTTAGATTCTATTTCGCCTTTGGAGCAGGCTCAGGTGGATAAGAAAATGCAATTGGCCGCTAAAATAGCAGACGCATTAAAATCGAAAGGCTGGAAACACAAGGACCTTTTGACTGCCCTTGGAAGGGAAA
>CAIXKO010000852.1 GCA_903919925.1 uncultured Bacteroidota bacterium
AAAATCAGCAGGCTATCGACATCCCAACGATGTCATTAAAGGATGGCAGCATCGAAATTCCAGGAATTATCGGTAAAAGAATGGCGGAATCTAACAAAATTAAAACGGGTGATTTGATCACATTGCGCTGGCGCGATAAAGATGGAACTTTCGATGCCGCAGATGTCCGGATTAAGGCCATTTTTAATACCAACGTGCCAACCGTAGATGCCGGACAGATCTGGATCCCGTTATCCCGTATGCAGAGTATGCTTGGGGTGCCCGGTGCTGCAACTATTCTGATTCGTGGTAAATCAGACTGGCCGGCGTTTACCTCAGGAGATTGGATTGTAAAAGATCTGAAAGTTTTAACCGCCGATATTGATCAGATCATAAAAACGAAATCAATCAGCAGCGCGGTTCTTTACCTTATTTTATTGATGCTGGCGATGCTGGCGATTTTTGATACCCAGGTTTTATCGATTTTTCGCCGTCAACGGGAAATTGGAACCCAGATTGCACTAGGAATGACACGCGGGCAAGTGGTCAGGCTATTTACGGTTGAAGGAGCTATGAACGCTGTTCTGGCTGCCGGTGTAGCCGCTGTTTACGGGATACCCTTTCTGGCCTCCCAGGCCAAATACGGTATACCGATGCCACAGGCAACCGATTCAATGGGGTTGGCAATCGCCGAAAAGATATTCCCGGTTTATAGCATCGGCCTGGTATTTGCCACCATCGCTTTTGTGCTGATAACCGCTACAATAGTCAGCTATATACCATCGGGCAGGATCTCCCGTATGAACCCAACCGATGCAATAAAAGGAAAAATAAAATGATACGATTCATATTAAAAGGTCTGATCCGCGACCGTCAACGAAGTCTTCTCCCCATCATTGTGGTGGTAACCGGCGTTTTTCTAACCGTTTTCCTCCAATGCTGGATGACTGGAATTCTTGGCGACATGATCGATTTTAACGCCAGATTCACAACCGGTCATGTGAAAGTGATGACCAAAGCATATTCTGAACGGATTGATCAAACTCCCAATGACCTGGCTTTAACCGAAACAACTAAACTGGTTGAGTCCCTTCAAAAACAGTTTCCTGATATGGAATGGATTAGGCGGGTCCGGTTCGGAGGTCTCATCGATGCCCCGGATGCAATCGGTGAAACCCGTTCACAGGGACCGGCTATCGGCTGGGGTATCGATCTGCTTTCGCCAGAGTCGGATGAGTCCGCGCGTATGAATATCGCTACCTCAATAGTCAAGGGGAAATTTCCCTCGCAGCCCCGAGAAGTACTCATAAGCGACCAGTTTGCCGATAAGCTGAAAGTAGGTCCAGGCGATCGGGTTACCCTCGTGGGATCAACGATGTACGGAAGTATGACCGTGTTTAATTTTGTGGTGGCCGGAACAGTAAACTTTGGTAGTGGCATCCTGGACCGTGGATCGGTTATCGCAGATATTAACGATGTTCAGCTTGCCCTGGATATGCCCGATGCTGCAAGTGAGATATTGGGCTATTTTAAAACGAACTTGTACAATAAGAACCAGGCAGCAGCTAATGTTACCCGGTTTATGTCTTCATCTGACAAGGCTAATCGCTATGCCCCGGTGATGATTAGTTTGAGGGACCAGAACGGATTGGCCAGCATGGTTGATTATATGGATATCGTTTCCGCTATTTTCATTATGATTTTTGTGACCGCCATGTCCCTTGTACTCTGGAATGCAGGCTTGCTGGGAGGGCTGCGCCGATACGGCGAGTTTGGGGTACGACTGGCCGTTGGCGAATCAAAAGGGCATGTTTACCGCTCCCTGGTTTGGGAATCGGTGCTAATCGGCTTGATTGGTTCAGTGATTGGAACTGCTTTAGGTCTCCTCCTTTCCTTTTGGCTCCAGAAAAAAGGAATTGATGTATCCGGATTTATGAAAAATGCTTCCATGATGCTTCCGGCGATATTCCGGGCCCAGGTTACCGTGGAATCCTTTTATATCGGTTTTATACCTGGCCTTTTCGCTACCGTTATCGGAACCGCATTAGCCGGTTTGGGGATCTATAAACGCAAAACAGCTCAACTTTTTAAAGAACTTGAATAATGAAGAAATTTCTGATATTTATTGGATTCTTGCCGGTTATGCTAATCGGGCAAAATCCATCAGCCGATAAAATTATTGATCAGATCGACCGGAACATGGCATCAAAAAGCCGTGTTCTAACGGCAACCATGATTGTGCATGCTGATCGTGGTTCCAGAACTATGGAGATGAAGGTGTGGTCGGAAGGCGAGAAAAGGTCATTTACCGAATATCTTTCCCCGGCCCGCGAAAAGGGAACTAAAATGCTCAAACTTGAGGATCAGCTCTGGATGTTTTCGCCTTCAGCCGACCGTATCATACAGATTTCAGGACACATGCTGCGGCAATCGGTTATGGGCTCCGATCTCTCGTACGAGGATATTATGGACGACCGCAAACTGACCGATGTTTATAATGCTATGGTGATTGGTCCGGACGTGGTGGACACCCGCCCTTGCTGGGTGCTGGAGCTGAAAGCCAAAACGGATGGGGTGGCCTATTTTATGCGTAAAATGTGGATCGATCAGGAACGCAACATCCCTTTGAAAGAGGAATGGTATGCCAAAGCCGGTAAACTCCTTAAGCAAACCACTTTAGGCGAAGTCAAGAAAATTGAGGGCCGCTGGTTCCCCACAAAAATGATTTATAAGGATATGCTCAAAACCGGCGCCGGCACCGAATTTATCGTCAATGAAATCCAATTCGATGCATCAATCCCGGAATCCATATTCAGCAAAGCAGCATTGCGGTAGGGGTTGAAAACGGGAAACGTGATGCGTGAAACGTGAAGCGAAAGAGGGGGCGTACCCATTTTATTTTTAAGCGGTCAGTCACCTCAAAAGTACGCTCT
>CAIXKO010000853.1 GCA_903919925.1 uncultured Bacteroidota bacterium
CCGGAATGATTGTTCCAGGAGCTTTCACCTGTTATCCGACCAAAACTTTGTGTCCAGAAAAAAAACTTAAGCCCCGAAGGTCCCTTAATTCCGTAAACTTCTTTCTCCGGATGCAGGTCGAACTGCTGATATAGCCCAATACACATAGGAATTAAAGTGATCCCAACCACCCCTGCTAAGATGAGCCATTGCGGTTTAAAGATGTTTTTGAATTGTCGTTTTATCAGTAAATCCCCTCCAATGGCCAGCGCAACAATGATCATTCCTATCGGACCTTTTGAAAGCATGGCTGCACCCACGGCCAACGACCCGAAAAGAAGGTTAATTATTTTATTGTTTCTGAGAAAAAGGGAAAGCTGCCATATGGAAAGCATGACAAATCCAGTAAGGATTCCATCTGTCCTTACATCATTGGTAATTAACAGAAAAGCTTGGGTGGTGGAAAGAATCAGAGCTGCAATGACTGCTGTTTTCTGGCTGTACCATATTTTGGCAAAGCCATAAGTGGCATAAATTCCGGCAACTATAACCAAAAGTGCCGGTAACTTATAGGCCTGGTTGCTCACTCCAAATAGTTTCATCGAAAACGAGGCGAGCCAAAATAAGAGTGGAGGTTTATCTAAATAATCCTGACCATGCTGATAAACTTCCAGGTAACTGCCGTTTTTAATCATTTCACGTGAAATGGATGCAAACTGAGCAGCATCAACTTCCATGATATCGATAAATAGATTAAAAAAATACACGATCCCAATGGCAATAAAGCAAAGGTGATATTTATACTTTTCAATAAAATCAGATACCTTGTATTTAAAGATTAGCTCTCTAAAATATTTCATATACCCCATAATTTTAAAGCATAAATGTAAATAATAATTATTTGAAATTTTCCCTCCCTCCCGTACGGGAGGACCCACGTGTCCTCCCTCACACCCTCCCTCACACCCACACCCACACCCCCACACCCCACACACCCACACCCCCACACCTCATTGCCGTCAACCTAAGGGCTGTTTATGCTATAAAACCAGGATTGACTGATCTGGAGTGAGGCGGTATGGGTAGTGCAGCTTGGTGAATAGGGGGCTGGGCCAAAATAGGGCAGGAGGGCAGAAAGGCAAGAGGGCAGGAAGGAAAGATTAAAAGCATGAATGTTACAAGTTACTCATAATCAACTTGCTTCTTGAATTTTAAAGTCTTTACTTCTTGCCTTTCTGCCCTCCTGCCCTATGTACCCATATCGATTTTGGCCCAGCCCCGTTCTGCCAGTACCTTAGGTTGACGGCAATGCCCACCACCTCCTCTCCTTCCCTTTTCCCCCACCAAGCTTTTTTCCTCCAATCCAAAAGTTTACCTTTGAATTCATGATCAATATTTGATATCGCAGATGTAAAGCCAATTTTCACTTTACTGAATGAAAATAGCAGTCTTCCGTTCCTCTGTTTCTCAGTGCTTTGCAAGAACACTGTTCCCCGCTCCGATTTTACTTTTGTTTTTCTTTTTCCCTCCGGCCATTGCCCAAAACAACCTTGGCCGGATACATGGCACAATTACCGATTCTATTACCCTTAAACCGATATCCGACGTTTCAGTGTTCATCCCTTTCACATCGATAGGTACCATAACAAATTCAAATGGAGAATATAACCTCGGCCAGATTCCTGCCGGTGAAGTCCAAATAGGATTCCGTCATATTTCCTACGGCCCGCGATCCCCTCAAGATTTCCAACAACTATCTTGGTTACGATATTACCTATTATCTCGATTATTTTAAGTTTGATAAAAACAAAACACCTGGCACCAGCCTGGGCGCAAACGAGTATTTTGCTTATGGAGGTCTCTCTTTCTATACCGATAAAGCTGCCAGGTTGAATTCAAAAAAAACAAAATGGGAAAATCACCGGATCGCTGAATTTCAGGGTACTTTCAGGAATTTCCTTCAGGACCTTTTCCAGGATAACTTTTGGGATAAGCAGTTTTATCTTCGCAAAGTTCAATCTGATGGCCCCGATAGTATTTTCTCCTGGGACTCGGGGCAGTCAAAAGGGAGATTTATCAGGTATCACTACAACCAGGAATTTGCTCTCAGCGATTCGATTTTGATAGATGGACCTGGAAAGGATGAAAAAACTCTGGCTTTCAGTGGTTCTTTGCTCGTTTTCTTTAAAATCAACAGTTCCGAAAACCCAAAAGGAGAGCGGGTTTGCCTGCTCGATCTGGATAATGGCAGCCTGGTTTTCTATAGAAATGGAAATTACCGGGTGATCAGCGGCTCACTGAACTGGATATACCTGGGCAACCAAAAGCGTCTACGGAATATGCTGCCACTTGATTATGAGCCCAACCGCTGATTCTTCTTTTGTTCTTATCGGTTTTTATATTCAATTATCTTTCATCTATATTTGTGGGTAAGAACCAGCAGATTTTTTTACTTTACAATTTGATAATAACATAATGCCTCCTATATGAAAACACGTATTGCTTTTTTGCTTCTCCTGGGAATAAGTATTCTGAATATGAGCACATATGCCCAAATTCTTGATGTCCGGAGAGCAGTTAAAAACAAAATTGTCAATAAAGTAAATAATAACATCGATCAGGCAATCGATAAGCAGCTGGATAAGACTGAAGCTGCCGCAATTGATAGTATCAACAAAAAAAACGCTGCTGATACGGGTGGTAAAACTGATGCAGGGAATACTTCGGGAGCCGCAAAAGAGGAAGCTTCCCAAAATAGCGGTTCAGCTCCGGCTCAAACCGGACAGGAATCAATTAAGACTTATTCAAAATATGACTTTATACCTGGTGAGAAAGTCATCTTTTTCGATGATTTTTCTTCAACAGAAATTGGTGATTTTCCTTCCGCCTGGAATACCAATGGATCCGGTGAAGTGGTAACCACCAGTTTGTTTCCCGGGAAATGGCTTCAGATCAAGGATCAGGGATTCTACATACCGGAAACTACCGGAAACTTCCCGGATAACTTTACCGTGGAATTCGATTGCATTACGGCCACCAGCGAGGACAACGCAAGTATTGATATGGGCTTTTATATCGTTTCGGGCAATATGAAAGACCCCAGTGAAGGCGGTGCTATTCCGGGTGTTGCAGGTAACAAAATAAGCTTCGGACAGAATTCTGCCTCTTTTTCAAACTATGCTGATGATAGCTATATCATAAATGGTTCCAGGGATTTTTTGTTTGAAATTAACACCAAATACCATTTTTCTTTTTGGGTTCAAAAGCAGCGGTTAAGGCTGTATCTCAATGAAACCAAAGTTTTTGATGTTCCAAGAGGTATGCCCGAAGGCTTTAAATACAATATCTTGAGATTTGAGCTGGGTGGTGGGACATCTCCCTTTATCACCAATTTCAGAGTCGCCGCTGGATTGCCCGATATGCGAAACAAACTGATCACGGAGGGAAAACTGGTTACTTATGGTATTTATTTCGATGTAAACTCCGATAAAATCAAGCCGGAGTCCTATGGTACCCTAAAAGGAATTGCTGCAGTATTAACTGAAAATCCCGGAGTAAAAGTCAAAATATTCGGCCATACTGATTCCGATGGGAACGATGCCGCTAATCTCGATCTTTCGAAACGGAGGGCTGCATCTGTTAAAAACGAACTCAGCAAGAGTTTTGCTATCGACGCTGCCCGTATGGAAACTGGTGGAAAAGGAGAAACGGAACCGGTGGCTCCTAACGATAACCTGACCAATAAAGCACTCAACCGCAGAGTTGAATTTATTAAATTGTAGTATGAATCTGCCGATATTCCTGCGATTCCTGCTTCCGTTGATTCTTTCCGTATCGATGCTTGCTTTTTTTGGTTGCGTCGAAGATCCGGATATACCGGTGTCAGGAAAGTTTATCGATAGCAGGGATAAGCACGAATATACATGGGTAATCATTGGCAGCCAAACCTGGATGGCCGAAAATCTTGCCTATCTCCCTGGAGTAAGCCCTCCCCATATCGGGGCCGATTCTCTCCCGTTTTTCTACGTTTTCAGGTTCGAGGGTTCCAGCGTTGCAGCAGCAAAGTCCTGGGATTTTTACGCCCCGTATGGTGTTTTCTACAACTGGCCTGCAGCCATGAATGGGGCACCCGGGCAGGATTCTCTTCAAACCCAGGTTCAGGGAATTTGTCCAGATGGCTGGCATCTTCCTTCGGATGAAGAATGGGGTTTACTGGTAAACTATCTTGGAGGCGAATTTTCAGCGGGTAAGAAAATGAAATCTGCCAAAGGCTGGAATACTTTTGATAAAACCTCGGGAAATGGCGATAATTCCAGCGGGTTTAATGCCATTGCAGCCGGAGGCCGCCAAAATGCAGGAGTTTTTCACAACCTTGGATTCAACGCGGCATATTGGTCATCTACCAACTGCGATAAATCAAGCGCATATTATCGAATCCTCTGGTACTATCATCCCGGCGTGAACCGGTACTTTAGTAACATGGGTTACGGCTTTTCAGTACGCTGCGTCAGAAACTAACCTTTTCTGGATATCGCATTCATCTTATCAAAATCCAGGATCTCCACCAACCGGTCCTCGATTTCAATAAGACCTTCTTCCCTGAATTCTTTGAGAATCCGGCTCACCGATTCTTTCGTCATCCCGGTGAATTCAGCCAGCTCCTGCCGCGTGAGGATGAGCTCAAAAGGGTTGACTTCAAAAATGGATTTTTGCAGAACCAGTAAGGCTTCCGAGATTCGTCCGGCCATATTTTTCTGGTTTAAGCTTCGAATCCGATTATACAGTTGGATCGATTTCTGACCGATGTTTTTGTAAAACCGCTTGGCAAAATCAGGATTTGTGTCCATCAACCGATGCAATTGCAGAATTTCAAGATAGCAAGTGCGGCATTCCGATAACGCAATGACCGAAAAATGGTAACGATTGTCCACAAATAAACCCGGACCAGTTAAAATGAAAACGGGTTTCTCTATAGATATGATGATGTCCTGCTCTCCCGGAGTTTCTAAAACAACCTTAACCAGGCCCTCATTAAGACTAACCAAATGTGATATCGGTGCCCCCTGCTTGGCAATCACTTCGCCGGCCCTGTAAGTGGTGTCGTATTTCGACAGATGCAGGATTTCCATTTCGGTTTGACTCAAAACCTGGAATGCATCACATTTCTGCAAGCAATGTAGGCAAGAATCGGGTGTTACAGGTTCAGTCATCGCGTTCTAATATTATTAAAGTGCTAATATATAGAATTGCGATATATATCAAAGAAACAATGATATAAATCAAGCCAATAAAGATATAAATCAGTCCTTGGTTGACATAATTCAAACCTTGTACGGGTGCATATCAATAAATCGTACCTTGCTGATAGTCCGATAACAGGTACTTTTCGCCTCAACTATCAATAAATTTTAAAGTAAAAAAAATGAAAATCAAACAATTGACAGCCCTTGTTTTTGGGGTTCTTTTAACCGGGCTGGTTTCATGCGAATACCAGACCATTGTACCTTACGATGTGATCGTTCCGGAAACTCCCGTTGATTTTTCAACACAGATTGAGCCAATCTTTACGCAGTTGGATTGTGTATCCTGCCATACTGGTTCCTTTGAACCCAACTTTACAGTCGGAAAAGCTTATGCTTCTTTAGTTAGCAAGAACCTTTTTGACACCGCAAATCCGTCAAACAGCAAGTTAATTCTACAAATTAATTCCGGTCATAATACAACCGTAAACATGACCGCCGTGCAAAAAGCGTTGATATTAAGATGGATAACCGAAGGTGCCAAAGGAGTTGTTCCTCCGGTAAGCTTCAAAACCGAGGTAGAACCTCTCTTTGCAGCAGTTGGCTGCGTTCAGTGCCATTCAGGTTCTCAAATTCCGGATTTAAGGGTTGGTAAGGCTTTTGCTTCATTAACCAGCAACAATTTTGTAATAGCTAACAATAGTGATGGCAGCAAGCTGATCCAGTACATTAAAGCCGGTCATAATACCGCTCCCAGTTTAACAGCTGCTCAAAAAGCCCTGATAACAAAGTGGATCATGGAAGGCATAAAAAATAACTAATTAGGAGAAAATACCATGAAATCAAATTACACAAAATTGAAACTTGTTGCTGCCATCATTCTGATTGCCTTTGGTGCTCAGTCTTTTGCACAGGATGAAGCTGCCGCCGGTCCCGACCGCCGCCCGGTAAAAGAAACATTCAACTCATCGCTGCTCATCGATCAGCAAACCAATATGGGCCCCTATAAAGGCGGCCTGGAGTTTATTATTCATCACCGCTTAGGGACCATGGATAAAGGCTTTCAGGATCTGGTCGGTATTTATGCATCTTCCAATATCCGCCTGGGATTTAATTATGGTATCACCGAAAAGCTATCTGTAGGAATTGGTACCGAGCGTTACAACAAAACAGAGGAATTATATGCTAAATATCTGATCCTTCAGCAGAAAAGAACAGGCATGCCTGTTTCCCTGAGTTTCTTAACCCAGATTGGGATAGATGCCAGAGACCAAGAAGTGTTTGAGAAAAGCTATCGTTTCATGGATCGGCTTTCCTATTTCAATCAGCTTATCGTTTCCAGAAAATTCAACAGCAAACTGAGCTTACAGGCTGCTCCATCTTTTATTCATTTCAATTCAGTGGCTAGCGATAGTACCAAATGGAATGATTACATGGGAATTTCTGTCGGTGGCCGGTTTAAGTTCCATAATGAAATGTCGATCATTGCTACTTATGATCAAGGGTTTGCTATCATGCCAAACCTTACTGCCGCCACAAGAGATTTACGTAAAAGCAAACTGGTAGATCCAAAACCAAGTTTTGGTCTGGGTTTGGAAATTGGTTCCCCAACCCATTGCTTCATGGTATTTGTTTCTAATTCAACTGATATCATCTCGCAAAGAAACTTTGCTTACAATAAATATAGTGTTGCCGACGGGCTTAAGGGAATCCGCGTTGGGTTTGATCTCACCGTTAGGTTTTAATCCGGGTTAAAAGTCAAAGGGCTCAATTCAGAATTCTGAATTCCAAAGTAACAGATTCAGGTTTTCCCAGGCAGGAATTTTCTACTTCCGGAATACCTGAATCTCAACCATCGGAATTCGGAATTCTTTATTCGAATCTCATACTTGATACTTCCCAAAAAAATGTCTTTACAATCAAAGATGAAAATCAAAATTAAAATTCTCCTCCTGGTCCTGGTAATTGGAACCTCGCTCTTCGCTCAGGATTCTATCCCTGCACCAGTGGCAAGCAACCCCGCTAATAACCTGTGCTTCAGCTGTCACGGCAAACGCTGGTACACCTATTCTAATCAGGATTCCAGCCAGGTAATCAGGCACAAAATGTTTAAGGACCTGATCATCGATACAGTTGCCTTTTATCACAACAATCACAAATCTTTAGCATGCTCCGATTGCCATTCAACTGAATACGGCAATCTTCCACATAAGTCCGATCTGAAGCTGGAGCCTTTGCTGGCGTGCGTGGATTGTCATTCCGATACAGAGGATGTTCCACCTATTAATTTCACCGGAATTACCCAGGAGTATAATAAAAGCGTTCATGCCACCCGAAAGGGAACAGGAGTCAGCTGCTGGTCGTGCCATAATCCGCATTCCTACAACATCACCACTCGCAGTGGCGATAACCTGAGCCATGTGGTTGCCTATGATAATTCCATCTGTTTGGAATGCCATTCGGGAATGGGAAAATTCGATATTCTGTATGGTGATCCAAAATCTACCCTGATCGCAAAACATCAATGGTTGCCCGATCCGATCAAACATTTTAAAAATGTAAGATGTATTGAGTGCCATGCCGAAATCAGGGCTGATGTTCTGGTTGCTCATAATATCAGGCCCAAAGAGGAGGCCGTTCGTATCTGCGCACAGTGCCACTCCGCTGATTCCAGATTAAAATACTCGTTGTACAAATATCAGCTCGCTCAGGTGAGATCGGAAAAAGGAGTACTATCTTCCATTATTTCTAACCAAACGTTCGCCATCGGTACCAACCCGAGCCCGCTTCTCAACCTGATCAGCCTGCTGATTTTAGCCTGCGCGGTTGGGGGCATAACCATCCATTCCATAATCCGAATAATCAAGAAATAAAATGAGCGGAAAAGTATATCTCTATCCAATCTGGATCCGGCTCTGGCACATTACCAACGCCTTGCTTTGCCTCATCCTCATCATATCGGGAATCAGTATGCACTATGCCAGTCCTGAAGGAACCCGTATCCGTTTCGATCTGGCCGTTTCTATGCATAATATCTCCGGTATAATACTGACATTCAGTTATGTAATCTTCTTTCTGGGAAACCTTTTTACTGGTAACGGTTTCAATTATGTTATTCAGTTCAGAGGATTCCGCCAGCGCCTGTGGAAACAAATGTACTATTACACTATCGGAGTGTTTAAAAAGGAGGAACCTCCTTACCCAATCGGCAGCGCCCGTAAATTCAACCCCTTGCAGCAAGTTACCTATGCGGTGATTATGTATTTCATTCTACCGGTGATTTTTATTACCGGATGGGCCCTGCTGTTTCCTGAGTCTATCGTTGAAGAATGGTTGGGAATCAATGGATTTGCAGCAACCGATTTTCTTCATATCGCCGGTGGATTTGGCGTATCGATTTTCTTGCTGATCCATCTCTATTTTGCTACAATGGGTAAAAAACCTACCGATCATTATAAAGCTATGCTCACCGGTTATCATGATGATGAATCGGAACATGAACCTAAATAAGTAATGAAAACCTATTTCCGGAGATCTTCTTTTGTTCTATTAGCACCCTGCCTGGCCGCAATTCTAAGTTTTCCATCGGTGGCGCAGCAACTGGTTTTCGACAAGTATCATACTCCCGCTGAAATCAGTGGGTTTGTATCTGCTTTCGCAAAGTCACAGCCGGATCTGATAAAGGTTCACTCTTTGGCAAAAACTTACCAGGGTGTTGACTATCAGGTTATCGAAATTGGCAAGGAAACGAAATCCACTGCACACAACAACCCGGCGGTACTAGTGGTCGCCAACCTGGAGGCAACCGCTCCACTGGCCAGCGAAGGGGCACTTTTACTGATCCGGGAACTATTGAAAAATCCGGAACGACTGGACAGCCTTACCTGGTATGTGCTGGCTTGTGGAAATCCGGATGGCGCCGCTAACTTTTTCCGGAAACCGCTTATCGTGGATGGCCGTAACCTGCGCCCATGGAACGATGATATGGACGAACAAACCGATGAGGATGGACCCGATGATCTGAATGCCGATGGGTTTATCACTCAGATGAGGGTGAAAGACCCCGAAGGTTCCTATATCCCCGATGAAAAGGATCCCCGGATGATGAAAAGGGCAGATCTTACCAAAGGGGAGAAAGGTATTTATAAACTTTATCCGGAAGGTATTGATAATGACGGTGACGGACAGTACAATGAGGATGGAACCGGTGGAACCAATATCGGTATAACATTCCCGTTTTTATATGGATACAATCAGCCGGGTACAGGAGTCTGGAGTGGTTCAGAGTCTGAAGTTTACAGCCTGATGCAGTTTGTGAATGCTCACCCGGAAATCGCGATGACCATGACTTACGGCTCCACAAACTGGTGCCTTTATCCACCAAAGGGTAGCAGAAAAAGCTCGATGAGCTTGAGCTCCATAAAACTGCCGCAACGTTTGGCCCAAAGATTAAACGCCGATCCCGACAAGTCATATTCATTGGATGAAGTCAAGGAAATGCTCAGGCCAACAGTACCCCCGGGTACGGTGGTGGACGATGCTATGGTATCCGGTATGCTGGATATGGGCGCGGTGATCAATCCGTTGGAGGGTGACCTGAAATTGTATTCTGCCATGGCCGACAAGTATAAAAAATACCTTAAGAGTAAGGGCTGGACGGAAAAACGCATGGACCCTCAGCGCGACAAGGATGGTTCGTTTGAATTATGGTCGTATTATCAATTGGGATTGCCAACATTCAGCATGGACTTATGGGCATTGCCAAAACCAAAGGATTCATTGAAAAATGCCTTCATGGCCTATAACGATAGTATCCTTGGAGGTAAGGGTTTTGTTGCCTGGAAAGAAACCGATCACCCCACGTTAGGTAAGGTGGAAATCGGAGGAAATATTCCTTATTCTGAGGTTCTGCCTTTGCCCAGGCAAATTGATTCGCTGTTGAAAGTACAGGTTCCCTGGATTTTTGATCTGGTTAAACAAATACCGGAATTGAAAATCGAAGAAGTTAAGGTTGAATTTCAGGGCGCCGGGATTTACCGCGTTACAGCCTGGGTGCGTAATACCAAACAGTTTTCCTTTCCAATGGCAATCGGGCAGCGTACAAAGGTTCCCGCACCAGCTATTGTCACCTTTACCGGGAAAGGCATCTCCTTCCTTTCCGGCCGCGAGCGCATCCCTATCGAGAGTATCAATGGATTTGATCAGCAGAAACTTACCTGGATAGTGAGAGCCGATAAACCGGTTGAGATCCAAATTAAAGTGCATCCGGTAAATGCCTTTGGTAGTGAGAAATCAATCAAATTGGGAGGAATCTGATCATGAAAAAGGCAATCATTTTCTTCGGTATCGCGCTGTTAACCCTATCAGGAATTGCACTGGTGGCCCAAAGTAAAATCGAAATCCCTTTACGGTTCGATCGGTACTATACTTATGATGAGGTGAATCAGGCATTGGTAGCGCTAAATAAAGCCTATCCAAAACTAACAAAACTCGAACTGGTTGGTCATAGCGATGAGGGCCGCGAGATTTGGTCCATAACGGTAAATAATCCGGATACCGGCTCTGAGCAGGATAAACCAGGTGTTTATGTCGATGGCAATATCCATGGGAACGAGGTTCAGGCATCAGAAGTTTGCTTATACTTTCTTAATTACATTTTAACGGAATATGGCAAGCTCGACCGGGTAACCCAAACAGTCGACAGATCAGTTATCTATTGTATTCCCACAGTGAATGTGGATGGCCGGTATCATTGGTTTGCCGATGCCAATAGTTCCGGTTCCGGACGTGGCCTGCGAATTCCGAAAGATGATGATCGCGATGGGCTGGTTGATGAGGATCCGGCAGAGGATCTGGATGCTGATGGCTTTATCACCCAAATGCGAATTCGCGATACCCTCGGTGATTTTAAAACAGATCCCAAAGATGCCCGCTTAATGGTAAGGGTTGAAAAAGGCGAAAAAGGTGAATTCAGGCAGCTTGGAATCGAAGGTATTGATAATGATAACGATGGACGGGTGAACGAGGACGAGCCAGGTTTTATCGATCCAAACCGTAATTTTCCTTACAACTGGCAGCCAAACTATGTTCAAAATGGTGCCGGAAGCTATCCGCTTGAAGGGAAAGGACTTAAAGCTATCGCAGATTACTTGTATGCCAGAAAAAATATCCTTGTTGCCTGGGCCTTTCATAATTCCGGAGGAATGATTCTCCGTGGACCTACCAGCAAAACGGCTCAGGAATATGACAGGCGCGATATCGAGGTATTCGATTACCTGGGCAAGCATAGCGAGAAAATGATTCCCGGGTATAACTACCTGATTTCCTGGAAAGATTTATATACTACCTGGGGCGATTTTGGCGATTTTACCGATGATGTGGTTGGCTCTTTTACTTTGGTCGGCGAACTTTTTCAATCTAATACGGAATCGTATCGGGCAGATACCACAAAACCCGCTGCATTGGATGAACGGTCAACTGAAAGAATCAAATTTAACGACTATCTGACTAACGGAGCGATGTATTCCAACTGGAAACCATACAAGCACCCGTTATATGGCAATATTGAAATCGGTGGCTGGAGTAAGTTTAATTCAAGGCTGCCTCAGCCATTTATGCTCATGGATCTTGTTCATCGTAACGCAATGGCCATTTTTGTCAGCGCCTTTAACCTGCCGCAAATTAGCCTGGACGTATTTGAACAGGAAAAAATAGGTGATAACCTTTACCGGATTAAAGTCAGATTATCTAATTCCAAAGCGGTTTCATCCATTACCTACCAATCGGTTCGTATAAAAATTCACCCAATGGATTATCTGAAACTTGATGGAAAAAATATTAAGGTAATCGCTGGCGGGCCAGTTACTGATCTTTTCCGGAACGAGGCAAATTATAAACAATACAAACCCGAGATACAGTTTTTCCAAATCCCCTCTTACGGTCAGGTTGAATACCAGTTCCTGATATCTGGTAAAGGAAAGGTGAAACTGTTGTATCATTCTGAAAAGGCTACAGATAGAGTAAAAGAAATTGAACTCTGAGTTGTCAGAACATTTTAGATGATTAACTTTGAACTACTACGTAAATAAATATATTAATATGTTGGTAATACGAAGGTTAATAAGTGCAGGGAAGATCCCTCTTCTTATTTTGGTTTTGCTCATTGCCAGCCATTGGCAAATCTTTGCACAGTCCAATGAGGACTGCCTGATGTGCCATGATGATCCAGGTTTAACGGTTGACCGGAACGGCAAAAAGGTTTCACTTTATGTAACCGCAAAAACGCTGGGCAACTCGGTTCATAAGAACGTTACTTGTGTTGCCTGTCATGAAGATGCTGCTGTGGCTGAGTTTCCGCATCCCGAAGGGTTGAAACCGGTAACTTGCAGTAAGTGCCATGTGGAACCTGAAAAGCAATTTGATGCCGGGGTTCACGGCCAGGCAAAGAGGCTGAAATCCCTTTACGCTCCTGATTGCAGGGAGTGCCACGGAGATCACAGTATATTAGCCAGTAAGGATCCAAATTCGCGGACGTACAAAATGAATGTTCCTCTTTTGTGCGGTAAATGCCATCGGGAAGGGGCACCGGTTGCCCGGATCTACAATATATCGGAACATAATATTCTCGAAAACTATAGTTCGGACGTTCATGGGATCGGCCTTTTTAAAAAAGGATTGATAGTTTCAGCGACCTGTAATGACTGCCACGGGAACCATTTGATTCTTCCTCATACCAGCCCCAACTCCTCCATATCGGTTAACAACATTGCGAAAACCTGTATGACCTGCCATACCAAGATTGAGGAGGTTCATACCAAGATTATTAAAGGGGCCCTTTGGGAAGAAAAGCCGGGTGCGATTCCCGCCTGCACATCCTGCCATATTCCGCATAAAGTGAGTACGCAGAATATTGTAGCTAACATTTCTGATCGCGAATGTATTAAATGCCATGAAAATTCAACTGTTCAAAAAATGGTTGGAGATTCTCTGGTTTCTATGAGGGTGAACAAGGACGATCTGACAAACTCGGTTCATAAAAACATTGCATGCGTAAAATGCCATTCCGATGTTTCTCCGAATTTAAAACGGCCCTGCGAAACTGCCAGAAAGATTGATTGTTCTGCATGTCATGCCGAAGTATCCAGTTTATATGCCGGCAGCGGACATGGTCAGGCCTACGACCGGAAAGATGCCAATGCTCCTTATTGCACGGATTGTCATGGAACCCATAAGGCCAAATCAAGGTATGATGACACAAGCCCTTCCTATCGTGGCAATATTCCCAAGCTTTGCGGCCAATGCCACCGCGATAATGGGAAGGCCAATAAAACGGTTGATCTGCACCAGAAGAACACTTTGGTTGACTATTCATCGAGTGTTCATGGTAAGGGGTTAACGGAAAAGGGATTAACGGTAAGTGCGGTATGTACCGATTGCCACTCAACTCATAATATATTAAAGGAAACCAACGAGCTCTCTACCATTTATTTCAAGAATGTTCCGGCAACTTGTGCCACTTGCCATAAAGGTATTTATGATGAATATATTAAGAGCGATCATGCCATAACCAGGGATGATGGGAAGAAAAAATACCCCACTTGCGTAGAATGCCATACTTCGCATGAGATTGGTTCAACCGGAGGCGATCAGTTTATGAATGAGGTAACGCAGCAGTGCGGAACCTGTCATCAGGAAACAGCCAAAACCTATATGCTCACCTATCACGGGAAAGCGCATTCACTGGGTTACACAAAGGCAGCCAAATGCTCGGATTGCCATGGTTCTCATACGATTCTGGCAGTAAATAATCCCAACTCATCAGTTGGTAGCATGAATATCGTGGCCACTTGCCAAAAATGCCATGTTGATGCTAACACCAGATTTACCGGCTATTTAACTCATGCTACCCATCATAACAAGGAAAAGTACGGAGTTCTATATTATACTTTCTGGGCAATGACTAGTTTGCTGATCGGTGTTTTTGCATTTTTTGGGGTACACCTGATACTTTGGTTCCCGCGGTCCTTTAAAACTTTGAGGGATAAGAAAAAGCATAAGGCATCCCTGGCCGACAAATATTTTGTCAAGCGGTTTTCGCGGAGCCAGCGTTTAACACACATTTTTGTTATTCTGAGCTTCCTGATGCTGGCCCTCACCGGTATGATATTGAAGTTTTCCAATATGGCGTGGGCCAATTATCTGGCTAACTTATTAGGTGGAGCACATGTAGCCGGGCAAATTCACCGGTTTGGAGCCTTTATCACCTTCTGCTATTTCGGCTTCCATCTGTTTTCTCTCATCAGCACAAAGATCAGAAAACGTATTCCGATCGGTAAATTTATTTTCGGAAAGAACTCATTGATGTTTAACAAACAAGACTTGCTGGATTTTGGGGCTACTATTAAATGGTTTGTCGGAAAAGGGCCAAAACCAAATTACGGGCGTTGGACCTATTGGGAAAAGTTTGATTACATGGCCGTATTCTGGGGGGTTGCAGTTATCGGGTTTTCGGGCCTGGTACTCTGGTTCCCTGAAACATTTACCAAGATTTTCCCTGGCTGGCTGATCAATGTGGCACAGATTATTCACAGCGATGAAGCGTTACTTGCAGTAGGTTTTATTTTTACCATCCACTTTTTCAATACCCATTTGCGCCCGGATGCTTTCCCAATGGACACCGTTATCTTTACCGGATTGGTTCCGTTCGAAGATTTTAAGCACGATAGACCACGCGAATACGAAGAACTGAAGGAATCGGGCCGTTTGAAAAAGGTTATGGTTAAAAAGGAATCTAAAAGCTGGTATTATAACATTATCAGAACGTTTGGCTTTATTTTCGTAGCGTTCGGATTAACCCTGGTTGGCTTTATTATCTATTCCATGCTGTTTGGATATAAATAATCAATAGGACTTCCACAAAAAAAGCTCCCTGGTTCGAATGAACCAGGGAGCTTTTTTTTAGAGTTTAAAGGATTGAATTATTGTCCTCTGGATGGGTTTGGATGAGCGATTTTTGCCAAAGCTGTTTTGTAATCAAACCCTTTGAAATGGGGGCTTTCAGCATTATGACATTTTTTGCAAAGAGCTTCGTCAGGAATAATCATACCTGCAGCTTTTGCTTTAGCCTGATCTTTCATGATTGCGGGTGCTTTGTAAGCACTACCAGCGCCATGGCATGATTCGCATGATACACCTTCAGCAATCGTAATGGTTTGGGTATCACTTAAAGTCAAACCGGCAGCCGTGGAATGGCACTTCAGGCACTTCGGGTTTTTAGCTTCATCGCCTTTCAATGATGCCATTGCCTTGGAATGTTTGCTGGCAGCCCATTTGTTGTACTGCTCGCCTTGTGGTGGTTTGTTGTGGCACATTTTGCATTTAGCAGCTCCGATGAATTCTTTCTGCTGAGCATTGGCCGGAGCCACAGCGATAAGCAGACCACCAACTAAAACCAACGATAAAAATCTAGTAAACATAGGTTCCTCCTTATTAAATTAATGTTATGTAATTAACAAACAAATTGATGCCAATATATAAAAATATCTGTATACATGAAGCTGTTACTTTATATTTGCTGTTTTAAGCCTATCTAAAAGGGTGCCAAAAAAAATAAAGTTGCCATATTATATAGCTTGGCAACTTTAAAACGTAAACAACAGGATACTAAATATATAAACGGATTATTTCATAAAATAGTATTTGTCGGATAATTTAATCAACAGATATTGAGGAAATTAGAAAATGAAGAATTTGACAAAGGAAGTTGGCAGCTCTAAAGAGTTA
>CAIXKO010000854.1 GCA_903919925.1 uncultured Bacteroidota bacterium
CCCGATAAACGAATGGTTGCCATGGCTCCCTGTCCGGAAGGTGTTGAAATTGCAGCAATTGTATCGTTCATGTCAGGTAAACCCCATTTGAAAAAAGTTTTGAAAATTAACAATTATTTGACAATCACTGAATTCAATAATAGTAATCTTTGTGCCAATACAAATTCAATTATTTAGATAGGAAATTATGAAAACAAAATTTTTTATTCTGATGGCCGGGGTTTTGTTGATCGGCATGAGTGCTTTTGCATCTGGTAAAAAAACTGAAAAGATCAATGTTGCCGGCAAATGCGGGATGTGCGAAACCCGCATTGAAAAGGCTGCTCTGGCTATTGATGGCGTAAAAAAAGCAGATTACGACCTGAAAGCAAAAACGTTGGCAGTAACTTACGATGAGAATAAAACCAATACCGATGGTATTGAAAAGGCAATGGCTGCAGTTGGTCATGATACCGATAAATTTAAAGCTGAAGATGCCGTTTACAGTAAGCTTCCCGGTTGCTGCAAGTACAGGAAATAATTTTATTTGATTTAGAAGAATATGGCCCACCTTTTCGGGGGCCATTTTCGTTTTATAGAGGTCTTAAACTCTACTGCCTTAAATTTGTTTTCTATATTCGCACTTTATAAAACTCAAAAGCGATGTCAATTCTCGTAAACAAGCAATCACGCGTTCTGGTTCAAGGTTTTACTGGCAAGGAAGGATCTTTTCATGCCTCACAGATGATGGAATATGGTACTTTGGTTGTTGGTGGTATTACCCCGGGTAAGGGTGGTAGCCAGCACCTCAACCGTCCGGTATTTGATTCAGTGGCAGCCTGCGTAAAGGAAACGGGTGCCGATGTTTCATTGATTTTTGTTCCACCTGCCGTTGCTGCCGATGCCATTATGGAAGCCGCTGATGCAGGCGTTCGCCTGGTAGTGTGCATTTCTGAGGGTATCCCAACAGCCGATATGGTTAAGGTGAAATCGTACCTCTCCAACCGGCCAACCCGCTTAATTGGACCGAATTGCCCGGGAATCATAACCCCCGGAGAATGCAAAGTAGGAATCATGCCTGGTTTTATTCATAAAAAAGGCAATATCGGGGTGGTATCACGCTCAGGAACCTTAACCTATGAGGCTGTTGATCAGCTTACCCGATTGGGTATCGGTCAATCAACCTGTATTGGCATCGGCGGCGATCCAATTATCGGAACCACTACCCTGGATGCATTGAAACTCTTTATGGCAGATCCCGATACCGCTGGCGTTGTATTAATCGGAGAAATCGGCGGCTCCATGGAACCCGATGCGGCCCGCTGGTATAAAGAACATGCAAGCAAGCCGGTGGTTGGTTTTATTGCCGGACAAACCGCTCCTAAAGGTCGGAGAATGGGCCATGCGGGAGCTATTATCGGTGGTGCCGATGATACCGCCGCCGCTAAAATGGCTATCCTTCGCGAATGTGGTATTCATGTGGTGGAATCACCCGCAAATATAGGATCCACCATGAAAGCAGTACTTGGGATTTAACCCGAAGTGAAAAAGAAATAACAAAAAGCAATAAACAAATAACAACTGAAATCCTTTCTCCAAATCTCTTAATATGAATTTATTACAAGGAAAAACTGCCCTCATAACCGGAGCATCCAGAGGTATCGGAAAAGCTATAGCAGAGAAATTTGCCGATGAAGGCGCAAACCTGATTCTCACCGATCTGTTCTATGACGATAATGCTAAAGCTTTAGAAGAACAACTGAGTGCTAATGGCGTGAAAGTTAAGATGTACGCCTCTGATGCCAGCAAGTTCGATCAGGCCCAGAGTGTGGTGGAGGAAGCTGCAAAAGAATTCGGCCCCATACATATCCTGGTCAACAACGCCGGAATCACCCGCGATACTTTGCTGATGCGTATGACAGAGGATCAATGGGATCTGGTGATGAACGTAAACCTTAAATCGGTTTTTAACCTCACTAAAGCGGTCCAATCACTGATGTTAAAGCAGCGTAACGGCTCCATTATCAACATGTCATCGGTTGTTGGTGTAAGTGGTAATGCCGGTCAGGCCAATTATAGCGCCTCAAAAGCAGGAATCATCGGTTTTACCAAAACTATTGCTCGTGAGCTGGGGTCCCGAAACATCCGCTGTAATGCCATCGCTCCAGGGTTCATTCTGACTGAAATGACCGATAAACTCCCGGAAGACGTCAGAAAAGAGTGGGCCGAGAAAATTCCTCTTAAACGCGGCGGCACTCCTGAAGAAGTGGCCAAAGTAGCTCTCTTTCTCGCCTCCGATCTTTCTTCCTATGTCAGCGGTCAGGTGATCCAGGTTTGCGGTGCCATGTTAACCTGATTCATTTTCTTTAGCAATCACCCTGTTCTGTAATCCCTTCAATCGTGGGGACAATTTGTTAATTTTGCACATCGAATCTACCATATCTCTATATTATGTGCTGCCTTTGGTAGCACTTGCCATTTTTGTGGCATGGTTGCTCTATTTCCGTCAACAAAAAGAATCGGTTCTCCCTAAACCGGTCAGAATTTTACTCGCAGTCACCCGTTTTCTCGTAGTCGTAATCGTTGGGCTTCTGATCATTTCTCCCTGGATAAGGACACGTGTTACCAAGCAAAATAAGCCATATTTTATTGTGGCCCAAGATAATAGCGTATCCATTCCTCCAGTTGGAGACCAAACTGGGTTTATCGGTAATAGATTAAAGTTAACGGAGAGCGTAGAGCGTAGTCTTGGAACAGGTTTTCAAATAAAAGATCTTCTGTTTGGATCACAAGTTACTGACGGAAAGGTTTGTACTTATACCGATCCCCTTACCGATCCCGGAGAGCTTTTTAATGCTATAAAATTGTTTGCCCAAACCCATGACCTTGCCGGGGTGCTGGTTTCTTCCGATGGAGTGTCAACAAAAGGGGTTACCTTTTCAGAAGCTGCCAGAGATTTTCCATTTCCCGTAACCGTTATTGCATCAGGCGATTCAACCCGCTTTCCCGATGTCCGGATTCATGATGTAATTGCTAATGAATGGGTACGAAAAAACAGCACATTTCCGGTTCGTGTCTATTACAGCACCGGGGATATGGCCTCGGGTGGCTTTAAGTTGCAAATATCAGGAAATAAGGGTGTTATCGATGAAAAAGTTTATCCGGCAGGCACTCAGGCCTCTCCTTTTACCGAATTCCTCATTCAATCGCCCGATAAAGGAACCATGCAGCTCGTTGCAAAGATCATACCTGATCAACCTGATAAAAATCAAGACAATAACTCAAAGCGATTCTCAGTTAAAGTAATTGAGCAGGAGGGCGAAATTCTTTGCCTTTATGAATCGGCCCATCCCGATATCGATGCAATTGTGCAAGCTCTTAGAGGAACCAATTCATTGAATGTTAATGTCATAGCTGCCTCAGAATTTGTGGTTTCCGATAAAGACTATGACTTGATCATCCTTCACGGACTTCCTTCGCTTAAACATCCGCTCGAAGGACTATTAAAAAAATCGGTCCTGAACCAGGTTCCCGTATTATTCATAATTGGCAAAACAACCGAACCTGCCTGGTTTAATCAGCTGAATTCGGGAATGACTATCGATGGCCGCCGCAAAACGGAAGAGGCTTCTCAGGGGATTCCTGATCCCGCTTTTAGCCTGTATACGCTTCCTGCCGATTTTAAAAATCATTTGAATTCCTGGCCTCCACTCAGCTTGAGTTTTGAAAACTATCGGTTGGCTCCGGGTTCTCAAATCCTGATGAAACAAAAAATCCTGAACATTGAATTGTCCGATCCCTTAATTGCCTTCTCCATTCTTTCAGGGATCAAATACGGATTTTTTTGCGGACAGGGTATCTGGCTTTGGCGGATGCATGAGTTTCTCGAACAAAAAAGCCATGAGTATTTCGATGACTGGCTCTCACGCACCTTACAATATTTGATGGTTGATGAAAAAAAGGACCGGTTTAAAGTAATCGTTCCGGTAAGTAATTTTGCTTTTGCTCAGGTGCGAATCAATGCACATCTGTTAAATAACTCATTGGAAGCAGTTAATGATCCCGATGTTCTTTTTACGGTGACCGACTCGGTTGGCCAGGTAACTGAATATCAAATGGCCCGGGTAAATGATTATTATGAATTGAGCATAAACGGATTTGCCCCTGGTTTGTACCATTATTCAGCGGTTACCAGATTGGGTGGCGAAAGTCTTCAGCGCACCGGAACGATGGATATGCTGGTTAGACCGGTGGAACAGACTGAACCGGTGGCGGATTTTGAAGCGCTCCGGTCGATGGCCCGGGCAACTAATGGCAAGTTTTTTTATACCGGTCAGGAAGTTAGCCTGATTGACTATCTTAATACCCTTAAGCCTGCTGAAATCAAGATCAGAGAGGAGTTTAAATGGTATGATCTCATCAATCTTAAATGGTTGCTTCCGTTCCTGATATTTCTTTTAGCGTTGGAATGGTTTTTGCGACGGTGGTTTGGCGTTCGTTAATTTAGGCTTTTTATGAAAAAATCGATGCTGTTGTGTTTGGTTATTCTGGCTTTTCTGAACTCCTGCCAGATGCAGAAAATTATGGTCAATGTTTATTCTCCGCCCAGATTGGTTCTCCCTCCTGATGTACGTGCATTTATTGTTACTTCCCGGTATGTTCCCGCAACCGGACCTTATGAAGATGTTCAGTGGGGTGCTTACGAATCGGTAGATAGTGTAAAATGGTCATTATCGGAATCTATAGTGGATACATTGGCAAAAAGAATGGTAGCTGGAAATAAATATCTCGTTAAGGTAAAGCATTTCCCACGGATGTTGCGCCATAACGATGCCACCTTCCCCGTTCCGCTGCCCTGGGAGGGATTGACAGCCATGGCCAAAAAGGAATATGTTCAGGCATTATTGGTTATTGAAGGTTTCGGTCTTTCGAAAACTCCGGTTGCGGTAGCTCAAAATA
>CAIXKO010000855.1 GCA_903919925.1 uncultured Bacteroidota bacterium
TCCGAGCTTGGTGTCAGGCTCGAAAAACAGACCCGGCGAAAAAAACTCGTTCTGGCAGTAGCTCAGGATTCCTATGCGCTCGATGCCGTTTCTAAAGCGGCCGGAAAAGGTTTTATCGATCCCGTTTTGGTGGGAAACCAACTGCTGATCATGCAATTGGCGGAACAGGCTAAAATTAATCTCAATGGCTGCACGATCCTTAATGAACCCGATCCGGTAAAAGCTGTAGAAACAGCCGTCAGGATCGTTCATGAGGGCTCTGCCGATGTTCTGATGAAGGGGGGATGCAGCACCGCTCAGTTGCTTAAAGGGGTCCTCAATCGGGAGTGGGGCTTGAGAAAAGGAGAATTGCTATCGCATTTTGCCCTCTTTGAAATCCCCGCTTATCATAAACTTTTGGGTATCACAGATGTCGCTATCAACATTGCTCCAAATCTTTCGGATAAAGTAGCGATATTAAACAATGCGGTCGCTTTTTTTCATCTTTTAGGAATATCCTGCCCAAAGGTTGCCGTTATTGCTGCTGTTGAAACCGTTAATGATCAGATGCCCGCCACCGTGGATGCCGCAAAACTGGCTTTAATGAACCGGGAAAACCAGATTTTAAACTGTCTGGTTGAAGGCCCTATGGCTTTTGATGCTGCTATCAGTAAGGAAAGTGCCCTTCATAAGAACCTGATCAGTGATGTGGCAGGCGACGCTGATTTGCTGGTGATGCCCGAAATTGAGGCCGGTAACATTTTGTACAAGGCACTTGCTTATTTTGCGAATTCAAGAGTGGCATCGGTTATCCTGGGGGCCTCAGCACCAATCGTTTTAACTTCAAGATCCGATTCCGAAGAGGCAAAACTCAACAGCATTTTACTGGCCTCTTCGGTAACCAGCTAGTTTCAATATCCGTGGATGAAACCGATCACATAAACAGAGAATGAACCCGATAGAAATCCTCGTATTAAACCCTGGCTCAACCTCCACCAAGATTGCTGTTTTTCAGAATAACCGTCCGGTTTTTCAAAAAAGTATCAAGCATTCTTCAGAGGATCTAGCTCCATTTAAGCGTGTTACCGATCAATATGAATTTCGTAAGGAGATCATTCTTAAAGAATTAGTTGAGGCAGGTATAGATATTGGAAAAATTTCCATCGTTGTTGGAAGGGGCGGTCTCATTAAACCCATAGAATCCGGAGTGTATGAGGTTAATCAGGCCATGATCGATGATTTAAGATCGAATATGGCCGTTGAACATGCCAGCAACCTCGGCGGGTTGATCGCCCACGATCTGGCTTCCAAAATCGCCGGAGCAAGAGCTTTTATTGCTGATCCGATAGTTGTTGATGAGTTTAATGATCTTGCCCGCTTTTCAGGGCACCCAAAATTCCGCCGCGATTCGATCTTCCATGCACTGAACCAAAAAGCCGTTGCCCGGACATATGCGCATTCTATCGGTAGAAAATATACCGATCTAAACCTCATCGTGGCTCATCTGGGCGGCGGAATTTCAGTTGGAGCTCACGAAAAAGGCCGTGTAATCGACGTAAACCAGGCTTTGGACGGCGAAGGCCCGTTCTCACCGGAACGAAGCGGAACTTTACCCATCGGCCAGCTGATAACGATGTGCTTCAGCAAGGAGTTCACCGAAGATGAAATCCGGAAAATGGTTGTAGGGCAGGGTGGACTGGTTGCTTATCTCGGAACCAGTGCCGCCAATCAAATCGAAGAAAGAATCCTGAATGGCGATAAGTATGCTAAATTGGTGTATGAGGCAATGGCTTACCAGGTAGCTAAGGAAATTGGCGCCTGCAGCGTTGTGCTCAAAGGACAGATTGACGCAATCCTGATTACCGGTGGAATCGCCTTCAATGAACTCTTCATACAGCTGCTCACTTATAGGATTGCCTGGATTTCTCAAATTCGTGTATTTCCCGGCGAAGATGAAATGCGTGCACTCGCTCAAAATGTCCTTATGGTGATTAATGGAGAATTAGAA
>CAIXKO010000856.1 GCA_903919925.1 uncultured Bacteroidota bacterium
ATTTATTGTGATGGGATTCTTTTCCTGGCTCAATAAGCGCGGCAAAGAACCATCCACTCCCCGGAAGATTGGTATTGGTATGATTGTGGCTGCACTCGGATTCCTGGTAATTCTGGTTGCTTCCCTCAACCTGGTTTCACCACATGAGCTTAAAATTGTTGACGCCACCGGAGCCGTAAAATACAGCCCGGTACCCGATACCTCCAGGGTTATGCCATACTGGTTGATTTCGTCGTACCTGATATTAACCATTGCCGAGCTCTTTTTGAGCCCAATCGGTCTGTCGTTTGTATCCAAGGTTGCACCGGGCCGTTTCCAGGGTTTGATGCAGGGAGGATGGCTGCTGGCTACCGCTGTTGGCAACAAATTACTTTTTGTTGGCAGCACCTTCTGGGGCAAGCTCGATTTATGGCAATTATGGCTGATCTTCATCGTTTGCTGCTTGGTTTCAGCAATCTTTATCTTCTCCATTATGAAGCGGTTGGAACGGATAACCAAATAGGGATAATTTGGGACATCGTAGTAGGGGCAGAAAATTTTCTGCCCCTACCCATATTGTGCCGGGTCCACCACCCTACAGGTTATTAACAATTGTTCATAACCCCAGTTAAAACAGCGTGCATACAAACCACCCAAAAACTATTGACAAATCGTTTTTGGCCATTACCTTTGATCGTACCAAGTGAGCGATAAAGGAAGCAAACCAGGTGAGTTCTTTGAACGGGATGACACGGCAACGGCGAAAGCCACAGCTGACTGCAGGGGAAAACCAGGATGAAAAATCGACCGGCAAGAACATAAAATGAGAAATCGGATTAAACAACTTACCGATCGAAAGTAAAAAAAGGGGATTACCCGCAAAGTATTGCATGATACCACCTGCATCTGGAGGCAGACGCAAGTTGGGCCAAAGGTGGAACCAAAATCAGGCAAAACAGGAGGAAAACGTCAGTCCCACCAGGTTAAAAGAACATACACCAAGCGATCCGAAACGGTAGCCTGGCCACCACCGGAAGCTACGGCTGAAGGGAAATGGGAAGGGGAAATCATTGAAAAATGGTTTCCCCTTTGTGTTTTCAGCCCGTAATACCCGCCTCCACCTATTTGCTATTTGCCCCATGACGCACAAATAATACAAGCTATTTCAGGTTAAAAAGTATATCAGGTTCACTACTTTTAACAGTTCAAATAAACCTGCAAAATGAAATCGTTTTTCTTTCTCTGCTTCCTTTTTTCTGTCGCAAGCTCGCTATCGGCACAAAACTCCATTAAACCGGAACTGTTCAAAGAATTGGAATATCGAAATCTGGGTGCTTTCCGCACAGGTGCCTGGATAGCTGATATCGCTGTACCGGAAAAACCCGATGCTGCTAACAAGTACACTTTTTACGTTGGAACCCGCGCCGGAGGGGTCTGGAAAACGGTAAATAACGGAACCACTTTTCAATGCATAACCGATACTTTGGGTGTTACTTCAATCGGTGTTGTTGAAGTAGCACCTGGCAATCCGGATATCGTGTGGGTGGGTACCGGCGAATCTTACAATGCCCGTTCATCCTATCCCGGTAACGGCATTTTTGTATCAAAAAATGGGGGCAAAACCTGGGTCGCCAAAGGCCTTAAAGATTCCCAACATATCAGCAGAATTCTGATCCATCCCAGGAATCCCGATATTGTTTATGTTGCTGTAATGGGCCATTTGTTTACTCCAAATGAAGAACGCGGAGTTTTTAAATCGACAGATGGCGGCGATAACTGGCAAAAAATACTGTACATCAATGACAAAATCGGTGTTATCGATTTGGTCATGAACCGTACCAACCCGGAGATCCTTTATGCCGCTTCCTATGAGAAATCCAGGACCGCCTGGACCTTTGAACCCGGTGGTCCCGGCAGCAGGATTTATAAAACAACAGATGGCGGAACCTCATGGAAAATGCTGGAAAAAGGTTTGCCCGGCGGAAATCTCGGCAGAATAGGGATCGATATCCATCAGGGCAACCCGGACATCGTTTACGCGGTGGTGCAGAACCTGAATCCAGATCCGGATTTCGATCCTAAAAACTCCAGAATAACCTCTTCCAATGTGGATGCTACTTATGATGCATTGCTTGGCGGGGAAGTTTACCGCTCAAATAATGGAGGAGAATCCTGGCAAAAAACATCAGCCAAAAAAACCGATGTGAGCGGGAAGGCTGCTTATTCATTCAATCAGATTTATGCGGACCCCATAAACTCCGAAAATGTTTATATTGTTGGTGTTTCGATGTTTTACTCCTTCGATGGCGGTAAAACCTGGCCAATGGATTGGCGCAAGAGAAACCGCTTTCAAAGCAATTTTGGCGATGTACGGTGCTTTTGGATCGATCCTGCCGACCCAAGGCATTTAATGTTGGGCAGCGATGGCGGCATCTATTCGACCTGGGACGGAGGCTTGACCATGAATCATTATTACCAATTGCCCACCGGAGAAATTTACGATGTTGAAGTAGATCAATCCACTCCATACAACATATATATTGGTTTGCAAGATCATGAATCATGGAAAGGCCCAAGCAATGGATGGTCAGGATCAGTTGGACCGGAGGATTGGGTAATCACCGGTGAGGCAGATGGGATGTACTCTAAAGTGGATCCCGAAAACAACCGCTGGCTATACTATACCGGTCAATTTGGATTACATACGCGTGTGGATCAGCTAAATGGCACCCGTGTTAGTATTATTCCGAGGGCTCCAAAGGGGGAACCTCCCTACCGCAATGCGTGGACCACCCCACTCGAGCTGTCGCCCAAAAATCCGGCAATCATTTATACCGGCGGGCAATACCTTTTGCGGTCGTTCGATCGCGGAAACAGCTGGGAAAAGATCAGCCCCGATCTGACGACCAATGATCCGGCCAAAATAAACGGGAAAGGTCACATGCAGTATTGCACTATCACAGCCATCTCCGAATCACCCGTAAAATCGGGCGTTATTTGGGTGGGTACTGATGATGGCAGGGTGCACCTGACCCAAAATTACGGCGCTAAATGGGAGGAACAAACAGACAAACTGTTTGATGCTGGTGCACCGAAAAGCATGTATGTGAGCCGGTTGGTGGCATCCGCATTTGATGCGGGTACCGCTTACCTGTCCAAAACCGGATTCCGCGACGATATTTTCCATCCATTCGTTTACAAAACCACCGATTATGGGCAAACCTGGGTGGCTATTACCAACGGGCTACCCGATGCCCCGGTATCTGCAATCTGCGAGGATCCTGAAAATTCAAAAGTTTTGTATCTCGGTTGTGATAAAGGCGTTTACGTGAGTTTTAATGCAGGCCAATCCTGGATATCCTTACAATTGAATATGCCTCCGGTTCCGATTACCGATCTCACCATTCATCCATCGGAAAAGGATTTAGTGGTGGGAACCTACGGCCGCGGTGCCTGGATAACAGATGTATACCCCTTTAGCGAATTGGCCGACAGCATTCTGGATAAGCCATTTTACCTTTTTGATATTGCACCAAAACCTCAGTTCAATTATTCAGAAAGGTCCGAATGGGGTAATTATCAGATGATGGGCGATAACCATTTACGGACTCCCAATGAAAACAATGGCCTCGAAGTTTATTATTACTTAAAAAATGTTGGTGAAAAGGATCAGGTAATTCTCAGGATCACCGATACAAATGATAAGGAAACGGACATAAAGGTTTCGAAAGAGTCCGGTCTTCACCGTCGGTATTTGAGGACTGATCGCATGCCCCCTGGACATTACCGTGTCAGCCTTTTGGTTGGAAAAAACAGGGTGACCAAATTGGGGGAGGTGTTGGTAAGTCCGGTGTGGCCCGTTAATGGTTGATGGGAAGGGTAATTGGTTAATGGTAAAGGGTTAAGTAAGGAAGAAGGGAAGAAGGGAAGAAAGGGAAGAAAGACAGTTGACAGGTTTTATTCTGATTTGGGAAGGAATAAACGGGGAGGAGGTAATTAAGACAAAGTTTGAGCAATATTACAACATCAGAAACAACTTTTTACTTATTCAACTACCATGAAAAACAACTACTTGCAAATTTTGTGTATGGGTATTTTCATTGCCATGCTACCGATTAGTATCCATGCTCAATGGTACACCCACTACGGGGTTAAGAGTGTAGAGGAACTTTCAGAAGATCAATGTAAAGCTGCACTTATCAAGGCAAAGAACCTTACCAGTAATGGGAAGTTCTGTACAGTTTTCGCGGGTATTGGCGTGGGTCTTGGATCGGCAATTCTAATTTTTCCAGATAATTCAGGCGGAGACTGGGACTGGGATTCGGGAGACAGTTTTGAGAAATTAATAGCTGCTTTATGTATAGGTGGCGGAGCCATCTTTGGCGCGATTGGAATTCCAGCCTGGATTACTGGTAAAAAGAGAAGTCAACAAATTGGAGGATTGCTTTCCAGGTTTCCTGCCAAGGTTTCGCTCAATCCCTATTATTCTCGAATATTCAATAACCATTCAACGGGGCTGACGCTGTCAGTTTCATTTTAGAGTTGTCAATTCAAAAAATAACAGTTTCCAACTTCATTGATAATTTAGTTAACATTCTAATATTCAAATCTGATGTCAGAGCTAAACGCGATTAGAGTTGGCAACTTTATAAAGTTGCCAACTCTATTTTGTCTGCCAGCTTTATTTTGTCTTTGGGGCCTCCTGGCTTTTTCTTTCCCCTGCTCCGGGGGTTCGCCAGCCTCGGCCTCTCCGCAAAAAACTCACTGGCCTGAACACTTTGAGGCATCCTTTGGTTTTGAGGTCATGTTTGATCACAATAAAATCATTATTGTATCGTCAGTCGACACAACCACCCAAGCCTATAAACTGGGAGTCAGACCGGGAATGGAATTGTTAGCATGGAACACCTTGCCGGTTAAACGAAAACTCAGTTCGATGAAGGTTAACAAGTACAGGAAATCTTACCCGCTATTAACCGATGATTTAATCAAGCTGCTATTGATTACCCGGGGCCGTCAGGGTGAAACCGCAGAAGCCTTTTTTTTGACACCGTCAGGAAATAACCGGGGTATACGCCTGATAGCAAAATAAGGCGCCAATCCTTTAAACTTTCCAAATCAGCCTACTTTCCGGCTATCATTTCTATTACAATTTCACAATGGTTTCCCTGGCTTGCTGCATTTGCCAGGTAGGGGTTGAAGTGGCACCGCAAATCCCAACACTATTACCATTCTGAAACCACGAAGATTCGATCTCGCTGACCGCAGATATTTTGTAACAACGTGGATTTACCTGAAGACAAGCTTCGTATAACACCTTACCATTGCTGGATTCAACCCCGGAAATAAAGATGATGACATGATGTTTCCGGCAAAATGCCTGCATTTCTTCTTTTCTGCCCGATACCTGACGGCAAACGGTATCCTTGAGTACAACGGATATTCCTGCGTTCTCCAGCATCTGACGAACCTCATACAACTTTTCCACGCTCATGGTGGTTTGGCTGTATAGAGTAACTTTTGGAGGAAGATTAGCGATATCAAGCTCTTCGAATTCCTTAAACACGATACCTTTACCCTCCACATGCCCCATAAGTCCAACAACCTCCGGATGATTGGCCTTTCCAAAGATCAGGATGGTCTCTCCATCAGTTTCCGAACGCTTGATCCGGCTCTGCAGCTTGAGTACAATCGGACAAGTGGCATCCAATATTTCGTTACCATTTTTGCGCAAAATTTCATACGTTTCAGGCGGCTCTCCATGAGCTCTGATCAGAACCTTTTGATTGTGGATATTTGCAATTTCATCATGGTTAAGTGTAATCATCCCCAGCTCTTGCAACCTTCTCACCTCCTCATCGTTATGCACAATCTGTCCCAGGCAATACAACTTCCCCTCCTTTTTCAGGATCTCTTCCGAGCGGCTAATTGCCTTGACCACACCAAAGCAGAATCCCGACCGGGGATCAATTTCAACTTTCAGATTAAGTGACATGCCACAAAGATAGCTAAGAAAGGTTAAAAGGCTGGATAACCTTTTTTCATTTTTTCCTTTTGCGGTTTTGAAAAAAATCTATCTTTGCACCCGAATTGTCCTGTGGTGTAACTGGCAACACGTCTGATTCTGGATCAGAAGAGTCTAGGTTCGAGCCCTAGCAGGACAACTTGAAAGACCTGGCGGTAACATTGAAAAGTTCAGTGTAGCCGCTTTTTCTTTTTCACCCCCTACAAATGTATGGCCCAATTGATTCTAAAAGTCCATCTTAAATCGTACCCTTACCCCTAACCCGGAAACATTGGGATGGTCGAGATAAGTTAAGCGTTTGACCAAATCTACCCGGATGAATTTAAAAATGTTATCTAACCCGGCACTAACCTCGATATATGGCTTTTTTTCAAGAGAAAACGTAATTGGGGCTCCTTGATTATCAACCGGGAATTTAAATAAGTCAGGATTAGCGGATGGATTATTGTTATCAGAAAGATTTCCGAACAGAATTTTAGCTGATACGACTTCCCTTAATTTCAATTTCTTTGCTAAAGGTATTTTGTTAAAAATAAACCCATTAAAATGATGATCCATAATCAAGGATGCGTATTCATCGCTTACAAATTCCAGAAAGTTCATCATGTTATAAGATGCCACCTGATAGGAGTAATTCTGATTTGCCCGGTGCACATATAAAAGTGGATAAGGTACGGTACCGAAAATTTTCCCTGCCTCCAATATTACATCGGTAAAACCCAAAATTCCCGGATAAAATCTTTTAATAATATTTATCTTCAAATTATGATAATTATAATCATTACCAAGCATTGTTGATCCCATATTATAGTAAAGATTAATAATAGGGGATTTATTGATCATTTGTGTCCTTGATTGTTTACCCTGATAGAATTTTTCCTGAGGTGCATAGCGAAGATTCACACTAACTTCAGAAACATTGATATATTCCTTTCTGGTGCTAAAAATGTCCGTCCGATAGTTATCAAAATACAGGGAACCGCCTGGACCTAATGTTTTTAAGGCATAACTCAATCGATAGGAAAAATGATTTTCAAATTCATTAACCAGGTCAATCTTAAGTGTTTTGTTGTAGAATAGTTTATCATTTATTCCCCTTTTGAAGGATAAAAGTATATTATCTTCCTGAATGAATTGAATATCCTGTCCGGGTGTGGAAGTTTCATTCTGTAAACTAATTTTAATGGATTTTACAGGAAAATGATAAATGTCGCTATTTGTCAGCGAATAGGTGGTTCCAAGGTAATACTTGAACTTCTTGTCGGCAAACCCGTAAGCAAGGTAGGAGTCAAAACTCATTTTCTGGCTAAACTTCGGTGTGGTCCGGCCACCAAGTCTAAGCTTATATCCTTCAATTGGATTATAACTGCAAAATGTATAAACCGGTCCGATTTCAACCATTCCAATATCTTTGTAGCCTTCGGTAAGCAAGAACAACACATCCATTGTTCTTTTAAATGCCGGAACCTTTTTTATACTATCCGTGACAGAATAAATACCCCTTTCTGACTTAGTTAGCTCAATCGGCCTGTTCTTCTCCCAAAATTCCGGATTCTTTTCGGTTGCATCTTCAGCGTGAATAACTTCTGGTCCCTTAAAAACAATACTGGGGATCGAATCATTGATTCTATAATTATTATAAAAAGCGGTGCGTTTACCTAAAATCCCCATGCTGTTTTCTTTAATCCCAAAGTCTATTGATATCTCGTCTGTTTTCAATAACCAGATAATATCCTGTATTTTGTCAAATTCCTGTGTAATTCTAACATCTTTTATCCAGTTTTGATTAATCTGTTTATTGACCGACATTTCTATTTTTTTAACAGCATAGCTGCTGTCTTTTACAATATACAGAAAACCATCAAACAACATATCCACTTTATTTCTAGGTACAAACACCAGCTTTATACAATCAACTCCATTCAGTGACAACGTATCTTCAATGAAATATTTGTAAAAAGCAGGAGCAGTAGGTGCTATTGGACTAAGGAATATATTGGTGGCTAACGTAATGGTTTTATCATAAATATTTATTCTCTGGTACATAAAGTTCAAATATTCCGACATACCCTGCCTGTCAAGATAGCCATCAAAATTAACCATCTTATCCGCCTTAATGATTTCTTTGATTTCTTTAGGATCCTTTTGGTAGTAATGTTCGCTGAGTACTTCTTTCATATAAAGAGGAAGTATCTTTATACCGTTAACCACCTTGTTATCAATATTATCAAAAATAAAGCTAAACTTTTTAAATGATTTGTGATTGATAAATTTATCGCCCAAATTACTTAAGGCAAATTGAGTTTTATCATATTTGTCAAATGCCAGAAAATTTAAATTTTCACTTTTATTTAGCTCCTTATGCTTAATTACGTTATTAATAATTTCAACTGCCGGATTATTTTTGTTCTTGTAATGCGTTTTCTCAGGCCTGATTTGCACCTCTCCGAGTTCAACCGTTTTAGCTTTCATTAAAACCCGGAGAGACTCAGTTTTTCCATTTGTGATATCAACTTCGGCTGGTTCATACCCAATGGAAGTTACGCGAATTATTTTTGAACTGCTTGTTTTTGCAAGTTTAAAGAACCCATCAATATTGGAAGTTGTTCCTAAATTAGTGCTGTCCAACACAATGCTTGCAAATGGAATAGGTTCCTTGGTTTCGTTATCGATAATATATCCGCTGACAAAAGTTACTATGGAAACCTGTCCTGAGGTTAATAGCGGTAGCATCATAAGAAACATCCCTGATAATATGAAGAGATGTTGCTTGAGGTATTTCATCAGTATACGGTATTTACTTCTTTAACAAAAGTCACTGATCAAATGTTCAGGGAATACAAATATGGTATGGTTCAGTAGGAGACTTATGACATCCCCCCTTTTTGGTATTTCAATTCAAAATACTATTTTTAAACCTGACGGTAAAGCCTTTTATAAAGAATAACATTAAGAATAACATTAAGAAAAGGTCATTTTTTTGTTGTCGAAAGTATTTAAATAATTGACAGTAAACTTTTTACAATCAGCCTATCAACATCCAAATAATGGAATATCAAGACAATAACACTGAGGATCTTGTGGAGAAGATCAAAACTCTTCAAAGCGATCTCGATTCTTTAAAACTGGCTTATTCAGAAGCCATCGCTGATAGAAAGAGCGCCGAGGAAGCCCTTTTAAAAACCAACATCTTTTTGGAAAGCGCTATCGAGCTATCTCCTAACGCATTATGGATTTCAGATGAAAACGGAACATTAATCCGTATCAATCAGGCTTGTCGCGATAATTTGCACCGTAAGGATGAGGAGGTAGTTGGAAAATATAACCTTTTTAACGATAATCTCATTGAAGAGAAAGGATTGATGCCCCGGATTCATGATGTTTTTACAAAAGGTATCACCACTTCTTTTGAGATTTCCTACGATACAGGTGCCGTTTTCGGACTCGATTTGGGAAGTACGGTAAAGGTAGTCCTGAAAGTTAGTGTTTCCCCAATCCTGAATTCACAGGGAAAGGTTACCAATGCAGTGATCCAGCATACTGATATTACTAAACTAAAAAAAGCAGAAGAGGTATCGCGCGATTCGCAACAGGTACTCGAAACTATTATTAATTCGATCCCAGTGAGGGTGTTCTGGAAAGATCGGAACCTAACTTATCTCGGCTGCAATACGGCGTTCGCAATGGATGCCGGATTGACCAACCCAAAAGAAATTATCGGCAAAAACGATTTTCAGCTTGCATGGAGCAATTTGGCAACTGATTATCGACAGGATGATATGGAAGTGATCGAATCAGGGGTTGCCCGGTATAATATTGAAGAAACGGTGACTACGCTTTCCGGTGATACGATAAACGTTTTAACCAGTAAGATGCCACTTCGTGATCCAAATGGCGAGGTAAGCGGTGTTCTGGGCATTTTTATGGATTTCACCGAACGTAAAAAAGCAGAAGATGCCCTATTGGAAAGTGAGGAAAAGTTGAGAGGGGTATTGGAGAATTCTATTGATGCATCTTATAAACGTAATTTACTTACTAACACCTATGATTACCTAAGTCCAGTATTTACCTCAATATCAGGATACAGTCCTGAAGATATGAGGACCCTACCTTTGGATATTACTGTAAATTTAATTCATTCTGATGACCGGCCCGATATTGAGAGTACCATTTCCAGGGCCTTTGCTGACTCAGGCGGTTTGCATTACGATCTCCACTATCGGTTCAGGCACAAAAGCGGCCATCATATTTGGTTACATGATAAGTTTACCGTTCTCCGCGATTCAAAGAACACTCCGGTTGCACTGGTTGGCAGTGTCAGCGATATTACTGAAAGAAAGATTGCACAAGCCAAAGAGCATTTTAAGAATGTGCTTCTGACAACCGTGCAGGAAACCTCTCTCGATGGGATTCTGGTGGTTGATGAAAACGGAAACATGATCAGCTGGAATCACAAATTTACTGATTTATGGCGCTTTCCGGCAGATCTCATCAAAGAGGATAAATCCAGCGCGATGCATCAATATGCGATTATCCAGATTGCCGACCCTGTTTCTTATTTAGAAACTATTAGAAACCTTTACGAGAATAAGCGGAATACCAGCCGTGATGAACTTCTCCTGAAAGATGGACGCATTTTTAGTCGTTACTCCGCACCCATGTTTTCAGCGGAAGAAAAATTTCTGGGACGAGTTTGGTATTTCCGCGATATCACGGAATCCAAAATGGCCAGAAAACAACTCGAATTAATGAAGCATTCCATTGATGTTCACAATGATGGATATTATTGGATGGATATAAATAATAAATTCTTTTATGTAAATGAGTCTGGTTGCAAGGCTCTCGGCTATACCCTTGAGGAACTGGTTGGAAAACCATTGAATATGGTTAATCCGGATGCAACAGAGGAAGTGATGAAATACGTTTGGGAGATTTTAAGAAAGGATGGTTTCATTTCCACAGAGGCCACTCATATCGGGAAGGATGGCATCAGGCATCCTGTTGAGATTACTTCCTCTTATGTTGTTTTTGAAGGTGTCGAATACAACTGTGGTTTTGCACGCGATATTTCAGAGCGTAAACAAGCCGAAGAAGCATTGCGCAAAAGCGAGGAACGAATGAGGGACTTAACCTTTAGCCTTGGCGATTGGATTTGGGAAGTGGACGAAAAAGGAGTTTATACTTATAGCTCTCAAAAAGGTTTCGACTATTTTGGTTCTGCGCATGAGAGCATTATTGGCAAAACACCTTTCGATTTCATGCTCCCGTGTGATGCAGGTAATAAAGCAGAGGTTTTTGCAGAAATCATCAAAACCCAGACCCCCATGAAGGATCTGGAAAATTGGGTTGAAACCGCATCCGGAGAAAAAATCTGCTTACTCACCAATGGCGTTCCGGTTTTTGATAAAGACATGAATTTAATTGGTTACCGCGGAGTTGATAAAGACATCACCCAACGAAAGAGAATGGAAGAGGAGTTGATAAAAGCCAAGGAAAAAGCAGAAGAAAGTGACCGGTTAAAATCAGCTTTCCTGGCCAACATGAGCCATGAGATCCGTACTCCGATGAACGGTATTCTTGGTTTTGCAGAGCTGCTCAAAGAACCTGAACTCACTGGTGAAGAGCAATTAAACTATATCAGAATCATCGAATAAAGTGGCGCCCGGATGCTGAATATTATTAACGACATAATCAGTATTTCTAAAATTGAATCGGGCCAGATGGAGTCTTTCATTTCAACAACAAATATTAATGACCTGCTTGCCTACCATCTTAATTTCTTTCATCCGGAGGCTGCCCAAAAAGGTAATAAATTAACTTGCACCCATTGGCTTTCTGAACAAAACAAGATTATTCAAACCGATAGCGAAAAGGTGTATGCCATTCTTACTAACCTGATTAAGAATGCAGTGAAATTTACAAAACAGGGATCAATAGAATTCGGATGTGAGCAAAAAACGAATTTTCTGGAGTTCTTCGTAAAAGATACCGGAACCGGAATCAGCCGGGAAAAGCAGGAGGTCATTTTTGAACGGTTTATTCAGGGAAGTAGTTTCCTCACACGGAATTACGAAGGTGCCGGATTGGGGCTATCAATTTCAAAAGCCTATGTAAAAATGCTTGGCGGTGAGATTTGGGTCCAAAGCAAAGAAGGTGTAGGATCTACATTTTACTTCACCATTGCTAACCCAAAAGAATGAAATTAGGCTATTCTGTTCTGATCCTGGCTATTGTCTTTTCAATTCCTTCATACGGGCAATTGTACATGAACGAATTCATGGCATCGAATGCTTCAACCATTAAAGATCCTGTTTTCAATGACGATGCCGATTGGATTGAATTGTATAATGATGGTAATGCAGCGATCAATTTGAATGGATATTCTTTGACCGATAATTTTACCACACCCGGTAAATGGAAAATCGGGAACATAACCATACCGGCAAAAGGTTATACCCTATTTTGGGCTGATGGTAAAAAACACCGGTAATCATACCAGCTTTAAACTCGACGCACTGGTTGAGGAAATCGGCTTGTATGGTCCTGATTTATCTGTTATTGATACGATAAGCTATGCTGATCAACAAACAGATATATCGATGGGCAGAAATAAAAACGACCTGCAACAGTGGGGATACTTTATTCTGCCAACACCAAATTCCATTAACAGCACTGAATTTTTTACCGGATTTGCCTTGAACGCTCCGGAATTTGCTATACGCGGCGGTATTTACCAATCAGGATTTTCCCTCCATTTGTTTACTGATTTGGGAGGCGAAATCCGATATACTCTTGATGGTTCGGATCCGGTCATCAATTCCCCCCTTTTCACCCTTGCCATACCAATCGAAAAAACAACCGTAGTGCGTGCCCGTATCTTTAAGCCATCGATGATTCCCGGGCCAATAGTCACCAATTCTTATTTTATCAATGAAAACATGGATGCCCGGGGGTTGCCGGTGGTATCACTGGCTACCAATCCGGGGAATTTCTGGGATGCTCAAAAGGGCATCTATGTTCAAAATTTTAAACCCGATTGGGAGGTACCGGTAAATATCGAACTTTTTGAAAATAATGGTGCCGATCGGGCTGCCTTTAATGAGATGGCCGGAATAAAGATCAATGGCCTATACTCCTGGCAGTTACCACAGAAAATGTTGGGCGTTTATTTTAAAAAGCAATATGGTACCGGCACGCTGGATAACACCCTTTTTTACGATTCTCCCCGATCAGGCTTTAAAACGTTTGCCCTCCGCGCCTCCGGTAATGATTGGAGTAACACGCTGATGAGGGATATTTTAGGCCAAAATGCCACCCAATTGAATATGAAACTCGATATTTCAGCTTTCCGTTGGTGCGTGGTGTACGTAAACGGGCAGTATATGGGGATTCACAACTTTCGCGAGAAAATTGAAACCGATTATATTGAAAAACATTATGGGTTAGCCGCCGGCACTTTTGACATAGTTGAAAATGAAGATTATGCGGAATGCGGCGACCTGATTGCCTACAACCAACTGAAAACACTTTTCTCCAGGAATCTGGCAGTTCAATCCAATTTTGATGCACTGGCTGCAAAAATGGACATCGTTGAATTCACCGATTTGGTAATCGCTGAAATGGCTTCGGGCAACTTCTCCATCGATCATAATGTGATGGCCTGGAAACCTAAAGAATCGGGCAAGTGGAGATGGATTTTAATGGACCTCGATCGTGGATACTACGATGTAAATGGTAGTCTGATTGATTTTTATATCGGCCAGAGCTCTTTCCCTTTCGGTAGATTAATGACCAATCCAGCTTACAAAACGTACTTTGGTAAACGGCTTGCCGACCATTTATATACAAGTTTTAATCCATTGGCAATGAAAAAGCTGATCGATTCCCATCAGGCTACCATTGCACCCGAGATGGACCGGCACGTGGCCCGCTGGCTAGGCACCACCTCCTCTTATGGAAATGCCATGCCTTCAGTGGATTACTGGAATAATGAGGTAAGCAAGGTTGTTGCTTTTGTTCAGCAACGGCCACAGGTATTACTCAACGATTTAAGAAACTATGGATTTAATGGGATAGCAAACCTAACTCTGTCCATGTACCCCGATAATGCCGGAACACTAATATTTAACGGGTTGAAAATTCCACAACCCAATTGGACCGGGCTCTATCTGAAAAATCTGAATTCTGAAATTGCCATCGAAGAAAAGGCCGGATTTATTTTTAAAGGATGGGTAAATCCGGTTCAAAAAGTTATTATTCCTAAACTATCGGTGTGGAAATACCTGGATAATGGCAGCGACCAGGGAACAAATTGGCACAGCAAAGATTTTAACGATAATGCCTGGAAATCAGGCCAGGGAGAGCTGGGCTATGGCGATGGAAACGAAAAAACAATTATCGGTTTTGGCCCCAATAGCCAGAATAAATTCATTACCACTTATTTCAGACATACTTTTACCCTAACCGAAGCCGACAAATCAGGTTCCGACTATAAAATCAATTTACTGGTTGATGATGGCGCCATCGTATACCTGAATGGAGTGGAATTGTTCAGGGATAACATTACAAGCGGAATTGTTGGATATAATACGCTGGCATCTACTGCAATAGGGGGCACCGCTGAGTCGGAATACAACTCGTTCAGCATAAACAGGAGCATTTTAGTTACCGGCGATAATGTGTTGGCGGTGGAGGTTCATCAAAGCAGTGCGAATAGTACCGATATCAGCTTTGATCTGGAGATGTCCTGCTCCTCCCCTGACAATCAGGGATATGTATCGACTCTCAAAAACTACCCGTTCTCACTGACCGGGGATTTGAGCCTGATTGCTGTTTTTGAGGCCACCGGCCAGTGCCTGGTTCCATCGGTCATTGCCGGTAACGATACCCTATTTAAAAGTTGCTCCCCGTATATCGCTCAAAGCGATGTTACCATAAACTCAGGCGCCACCCTAACTATTGAGCCCGGTGTTGAAATATGGATGTCACCTGCCACCAATTTCTATATTCACGGAAATATCAACGCATTGGGAGCAGCTGATGATCGAATCATTTTCAAAATCAATCCGCAATATGAACCCGAAGGATGGGGCTCGCTGAACTTTTGGAACACCAGCGGAACGTCGAATCTATCCTATATCACGATTAGTGATGCAACAAGGAGTCCGATACCAATCAGACTTGGCGCCATTTCAGGTTATTATACCACCTTGAATCTCGATAATATTTTGATCGATAAAACTCACTTAAACCCAATATCAACACGCTATTCCGATGTTACGCTAACCAATAGTTTTATCCAATCACACGTAACCAGCGATTTGATCAACATAAAATATGGTAAGGCACGCATTGAAAATTGCACTTTTGTTGGCAATGCTGAATTCGATTCCGATGGGATAGATTATGATGGAATTGAGAACGGAGTAATCAGAAATACAAGAATTTACAACATTTTGGGCAATAATGCAGATGCGATTGACATTGGCGAGGAAGCCGCCCGGGTAATTATAGACAGTGTATTCATATTCAACGCTTTCGATAAAGGAGTATCGGTTGGGCAAAGATCTTCGGTTTTATTAACAAACAGCACGCTGGTGAATTGCAACTTGGGTTTGGGCATTAAAGACTCAAGCCGGGCCATCATAAACGGATGCACCTTTTACGGAAATGGTTCAGCAGTTAGCTGTTATGAGAAAAATATAGGCCGAGCCGGAGGAAATGCGGTTGTAAAAAACAGTATTCTTTCAAACGCTTCCCTGGCCACATTCGAGTACGATGATAAATCCACTATTCTTTTCCGTAATTGTTTATCCGACAATGATTTACTGCCTTCTGATCCCTCAAATATTCTGAGCAATCCAATGTTTACAAACCCAACTCATTTCGATTTCTCGCTTTTGCCGGCGTCCCCCGCAATTTTATCCGGTTACCAAAACGAACAACCTGTTAATATGGGTTCAAAGTTGCGGAACATCGGGTTTGAGCCTGATTTGATGATCTGCCAGATATATATTGACCCTTTAAATTCTGGTAATCCCGAATTCATTGCTCTTTATAATCCATCATCCAAAACAATGGATCTATCTGGATATATGATTGATAAGGGAGTTACTTGCTTGGTTCCGACAGGTACCCTGCTCTCTTCCGGCGATACACTGTTTGTTACTGCCGATGTATCAAAATGGAAATCAGGCAGGCAGGTTATACAGTGGACCGAAGGTAAATTATCCAATGATGGTGAAGCAATTGAACTGCTCAATCAATATGGTATGGTTGCCGATTTTGTCAGATACTCATTAAAAGATGGATGGCCGGCAGGTGGTTTTGCAACTGAATCAATTCTCACCCTCATGGAATCCAAACTCGATAACCATTTGGCAGAGAATTGGATAACAATTCCTTCGGGAGTTATTCTTTCCACTGGTGAACAACATAAAAGTTACGGAATCAGGATTTACCCCAATCCGGCCACCGATCACATTACCATCACCACCCCTGATGATTCAAATATTACGATCGAAATGTATTCTCCTATCGGTCAAATAGTTTTCAGTAGCAGACTGAATGGGTCCGGTACGCTGAATATCGATGTATCCGATTTTGAAAAGGGTATCTACCTGATAAAAGTTGGAACCTGGACAGAGAAGGTGTTGATAATAAGGTGATTTCACATTTTTATATCAGCAAATCGGGTCCTGAGTACCTCCTAAATTTTTACCACCTTCATTATCCGCTCCTTCCCATCAAGCAACTGAACAATTAAAATGTATGACCCTGCAGGTAAGTGCTTGATGCTGATCTCAGATATTGCCGCCGGGTTATCAGAGAAGAGAACAGTTTCGCCGTACTGGTTTTTCAATATTACCCTAACTGGTTCGGAACCAGTTGAGGTGACCGTAATAATATCTATTGCCGGATTGGGATAAACGGAAACATCATCAGTCTGGTGGTTCTCTAAAATTCCGCTGCCCGAACAATCAACCGAGTAATATCGCCCTGGTGATCCGCCAATACATCCTGTCATCCAATTACTTCCATCATTCATTACATCCAATGAATCAACCAACTCCAGTGTATAACCCATCCCCCCGGCCAAAGTGGGCCAAGGTTCTGTATTGTTATATCGAACAGATAACCGCAATACTCCGGAGGCATCATAAGCTCTGATCCACTCACCTTTATCTTTTAAGCCAAATAAAAACGGCCCCAGCAGGTCAGAAAATCCTGGATTCCAATCCCGGAATTTAGCGGTATCCTGAGCCAGTACCCTATTCCCATGGGGGGCCAGCATGGTTCCGTTCGGAATAGTGTAGGAATGGCCGGTGCTATCAGTTTCATCCTTAAATATCCAACCCGAAATATCCTGAACCGATTCACCGATATTGCGTAGCTCTACCCAATCGCCGGTATCTAAACCTGAATCAGATTGATAATTGATTTCTGAAAAAACGATTTGTTCACCGCAGTGGGTCCAGGGTGCACCTGGAGATCCGCCGATACAACCGTCGAACCAGTTTTCAGGATTACTTGCCGGATGCAATTCACTTTTCAACTCCAGAGTTCTTCCTTGCCCATCGGCGCCTAAGGGCCAAGGAGTTGCATCGTCATAGGCAACCGCAAAAACCAGTTTCCTTGTGTAATTAAACAGTCTTATTGCATCACCGTTCCCACCCAGTCCGAAAGTAAAACTGCCGATAAACGGAATACCGGGGTGCTGCGTTTTGAATTTTACGGGATCACTCACAATTACCAGTCTTTCATCGGGCCGAAGCGTGGTGTTATCAGGAAACCTGAAAACATGAGTGGTATCCTCATCGGTAAAATACCAACCATTCAAGCTGGCAGTTAGCGATTGATCGAAGTTCCAGATTTCAATCCAATCACCTGCATCCACCGATAGTTCAGAATTATAATTGATCTCGGAAACAACCAACTTTTCGGAGAAAGTTTCAGCCTTAAAATGTGCTTTAAAAATAGATGAAACCCTTTTAAGCGTATCCAGAAAAACAGGATTTATCACATTTTTAATCAAATTATTGGCATCCCAGTTAGTAAACGAAAATCCGGGATTTGGAAGCGCTTCAATTTTGATAGGTACCCCATCAAAATAGGTACCCACCCAAGGATAAACATCAGGTTTTACAGTACTTATACGAATGGTACCAGATCCCGCCGGCTCTACGTTTAAAGTTACCGAAACCGCTTTAGGTAAATTCAGATTAGTTCTCAGGTGATTTCTCACATTTGCCGGCCGGTTGGCAAACTCGCTGAGCATGATTTGATGCGCCTGGGTAAACTGAGCCATATAATCATTCACCGGAATATTGGGATCACCCCAGCGCTTATAGGTTGCCGGCATCTCAGGGCGGGTAGCATTATAAACTTCATTCGCTATACCGGATATCCGGTCCTTTTGCCAGCTGGTATTGAGCAAATCAGCGTATCGATTGATGAAATAATCACGGTAGGTATGGTTTTGCATAGCCTTTTGCCAGATATGTATGTACGGGTAATTCTGGTCATAATCCAGCATAAACCTGATGTGATCCATATTGCTATCGGTCCAGCCATTTGGAGCCAATGACCACTCCAGATCCGTCAGACTAAAGCGCCAGCGGTTTCCGGTTTGCGGGCTGCTATGTATCTTGATATTATTGTAAGGCCAATCCGTGTCTGCCATATAAGATTGTGCACATATATAATCAGTATAATACTCCAGATCGAAATAGCGGTCGGCCATTTGCCAGAATGAATCTCCGAAAGCATTTAAACTTAGAAACTTATTGTAATCATCATTAAAATGCGTTACCGGATCATGTCCCGCAACTGCCCTTAAAGCACCACCATACCAATAAGATACGGAAAGAATATTGATCGAATCCTCATCGGTTCCAAAATGCTGCTTAAAATAATCCTCATCTATTTTTTCCCTGAGCTCATAATAGCCCCAATAGTATCCGTTCAAATAAACCTGAACCGGTGTATATCCGGAAAAGCTATTTTTGGTACCCTCACCCATACAGCGGGTTTCGATTGCATCTTTGCACGGATAATACAGATATTGATTAGAACCATTCCTTAAATAAAAAGTAGCGTAACTATTGCGATCCGGACGTGATGGAATCAGGGGATAATTAATATTGCCATCCCCAAGTGCCCCATTACCAGGCTCAATACGAAACGAATGCTGCGGTTGCGATCGGCTTCCACCAGCACCTCCATCGATTCTGATGCCCGCAGATTGCTTAAAAAGTGAACGATGCGTTGAAGGTTCAAAATACTCGATGTAACATTGCTTTTTCCAATCGGTCCACCAATTATCATAGATTCCTGTATCACCATACAAATCACCTGTTTGCATGGTAATAGACAGAATTCCCGCCGGTGTTGGACTCTGCCGGATAAAATAACTGCCGGTTATAACGGGCGAGGGCAGCTTATGGCCAGAACTAAAACTGCGCGCCTTTAAAACCATATTGGCCGGAACAGAAATAGGAACACCAGTGTATAGAGCAGAAGTATCGGTTGGAATCTGGGAGTTTGTTGTATAGCGTATCCGGGCAGTGGGCGATGGACTGCTCAACAATACCTCCACTGCATTCTGATAAAAACCACCAGGTGTTGAAAGCGATGGCGCCACCTCAAATCCCTCGACATAAGCTATTTGCGTTTCATTAGAGGCTTTAGGGGTGCCAGTCAGAAAAACTGCTTTGGTTAAAGATCCATCCGTTTCACTTCCCATGCTGGAATTAACCGGCAAATCAGGAGGAAGAACCAGCTGATCAATCATAACCCCATTATTATCGGTCAGATAAATAGTTTCACCGGTGCTTGAAATCTTAAAATTGGTATGAAGGTCTCTATCATATTCGTTTATAAACCAGGCCGGTAAAGGACCAAACTGTGTTCCGGCATCCGAAAGTCCAAAGGAAAGAAAAGTTCTAAGACTCATATCAATCTGACCGTTGGTGAAATTATGGCACTCCACTGCCAAAACATTGTTCCCAACATGTAAAAGATTCGTCAGCGTGTTCAGGTCCAAATCAAATCCTTCCGGCTTTTTACCCTGGAACATGAGTGCCTCGCGAGACACATCGGCGGTGCTGTTCCATAAAAGCTTGCTCATATTTACTCTGGCTATTTCGTTACCATTCAGGTAAGCTACAAATCCATCATCATAATCAACATGCAATGTTGCGGCTACAATTTTGGACAAATCTGATACTTCAAAAGAAATCCGGGTGTAAACAGATACTTTGTCCATCGGAAACTCGGTGCGGTCATCTCCATCACCATAGCCAAAACCGCCACGACCGCTGTTCCATGAACTATCATCAAACCCAGGTTTCATCCAGGAGGTTGGAGTTTTCTCTGTTGGGTTGACCCATTTCCACAGATCATCCTCCATTACAGCTGTCTCCCAATGATTTATATTACTGTTTGAACTGCCCTTGCCCGATGCAAAAATGATTAGCCATTGCTTTGGAGAGAGGCGGATTTCGGGCATTGTCCATTTTAAAAGGTTATCAGGATTGTCGGATAAATGGTAGTGCCAAAGACTAACCGGATTATTGCCTGCATTGTACAATTCTATCCAATCCGGAGAGTTCCCCGCGGTATCAGTAACCTGTGTAAAATTCCGATACGAGCCTTCGTTAATAACGACCTGTGCATCAGCGCATAAAATCGATAAAACGCTTATAATCAACAACAAGAATCTTTGCATAAGAATAATTTACCAAAGCGCGTAAAAGTAGCAACAGAATCCAATATCAAGCGTTAATGAGCATCAGGAAAAAGATTTTAACAATGAGAATATTACATCGGAACGCGCTATCAAATATATATGTACTGATTCACTGTCTTGTCTGAATTATGGAAGAAAATTGTTCATATCACGGTATTAAAAAGAGCGAAAAAACAACACTATAAATTCAAAAAAAAAGGTAAAATCGTACCATAAAACCGAACAGATTTTAGTACGAGTAACTAATTAAATATAAGGATTTTAACCTAAAAACAACTGATATTATTTTTCACAGATTGATGAAAAAAGAAGAAGCCGCATCAGAAAGTCCGGAGACAGAAGAAGCATCTAGTCTCGAACCTCCAAGTTATCAACAAGATAACAAACAGCAAGTCCAACTCAGTATTCAGGCTCCACCCAGCACCGTTTTCACTGTCAGCTTAAGATCGATCGAATTCCTGACCAGGCATTTTCCAGGTTCAGGCATTAATGATTGGAACAACTGGCAATGGCAGGTACGAAACAGTTTTACCTCCCTCGATAAGCTGAATACCATTCTGGGCCTGTCGGCCGAGGAATCCAATTCAAAGGCTTATGGCAAAAATCTGCCAGTCAGGATCACCCCCTATTATGCCAGTTTGCTCGATCCAACCAATCCGGCACAATCATTGCGCCGGACAGTTGTTCCGGTAGCGCAGGAATTGAACATTTCGCCAGGTGAGCTGGAAGATCCTTTAAGTGAATCACATGACAGCCCGGTTCCATTAATTGTTCACCGTTATCCTGACCGCGTACTTTTTCTGGTTACCAATTTTTGTTCTGCATTTTGCCGCTATTGCACCCGTACACATATGGTTTCCAAGCAGGACAAGGTACATTCCAGTCAAACCGAATGGGATAAGGCAATTGAATACATTAAAGAACACACCGAGGTTCGCGATGTACTGTTATCCGGAGGTGACCCACTCACACTCAGCGATAGCCGGATTGAATACCTTCTGGAGAGGCTCCACAAAATTCCTCATGTTGAAATTATCCGCATTGGCACTAAGGTCCCTGCTGTTATGCCGCAACGCATTACCCGTGATCTGGTGAATATGCTGAAAAAATATCACCCTTTGTTTCTGAGCATTCACTTCACCCATCCCGATGAGATTACCCCGGAAGTGATGGATGCTTGCAACCGCCTGGCAGATGGCGGAATTCCAATGGGCAGCCAAACGGTTTTGCTTAAGGGAATTAACGATGATGCTCAGATTTTCAAGAAATTGACTCATGAGTTACTGAAAATCAGGGTAAAGCCTTACTATCTTTACCAATGTGATCCGATTCCCGGCTCCGCTCACTTCCGTACACCTCTGGAATCAGGACTTGAAATTATTCGCAACCTGAGAGGTTTTACCTCCGGGTATGCCATACCTCATTTCGTGATTGACGCTCCTGGTGGTGGTGGAAAAATACCGCTCTTGCCCGATTATGTTGTTGGACGTGAAGGTGATGACCTGCTCATCAAAAACTATGAAGGCAAAACTTATCGGTTTCCGGATTATATTTAGCTGATTCCCCAATTATGATTATTGCATTAACTTATGACCTCCGTGAGGATTATCTTGCGATGGGATTTAGCGAAGAGGATGCCGCTGAATTCGATACGATCGGGACTATTGAAGGCATTGAAGATGCATTGCATGCCCTTGGCCATCAGACGGAAAGGATCGGTCATCTCCGGTTGTTGATGGAGGCTTTGCTAGCTGGAAAAACCTGGGATATCGTATTCAATATTTGCGAAGGATTTTATGGAATTGGCAGGGAGGCGCAGGTACCGGCCCTTCTCGATGCCTTTTCCATCCCTTACGTTTTTTCAAATCCGCTGGTTCTTTCTTTAACCCTCGATAAAGGAATGACTAAAAGGATAATACGCGACGCCGGAATCCCCACTGCTGACTTTGCTGTTATTGCTGGTTATGAAGATATTGCCAATATCAGCCTCCCCTACCCCCTTTTTGTTAAACCGGTGGCTGAAGGAACCGGGAAAGGAATATCCGGTGAATCGATCATTCGTGATCCAAAATTTCTTGACCATCGCTGCAGATACTTACTGGAACGCTTTCATCAACCGGTTCTGGTGGAAACCTATCTCGATGGCCGTGAGTTTACCGTTGGTATAACCGGAACCGGTAAGCATGCTGCGGTTACTGGTGTTATGGAGGTGTTACTCACCAGTCAGGCAGAGCCCGGCGTATATTCCTATACCAATAAAGAAGAATGGCGCGAAAGGTGCCGGTATGAGCTGGCAACAGGCGAAATTGCAGAAGATTGTACCCAGGTTGCTCTTGCCGCCTGGAGGGCTCTCGGTTGCGAAGATGGCGGACGAATCGATCTGCGCTGCGATTCCTATGGCATACCAAACTTTATTGAAGTCAATCCATTGGCAGGAATGAACCCCGTTTATTCCGATCTCCCGATGCTAAGCCGTATGAACGGAATCTCTTACAATGAGCTGATTCAACGAATTATGCATTCGGCTTTTCAAAAAATAAAACCATAAATGAGCAAGATAATTATTCTGATAAACCGCTTGTCGGATCAACCAACCGTGGATGAAATAGATGTGATCGATCAGGTTGAGGCGGTGGAAAAAAGTTTGGATGAATTGGGTCTTATTCATGAAAGAGAATTCGTTGATTCGAATCTCAATTCATTGATTAACAAACTCTTAAGTGAACCCGACGGGATTGCCTTCAATCTCGTGGAAAGCCTGAACAATAGCGGGGGATTAGTTTATTTTATTCCGGCCCTGGTGGAAAGTATGAATTACCCTTTAACCGGAAATCCATCAGATGCCATGTTTCTGACCACCCAAAAACCGGTGGCAAAAAAGGTGATGAAGGGTATGGGAATTCCTACTCCACAATGGTGGAATGCAACCGACCTTATTGACCTGGATCCGGGAAAAACATACATTGTAAAACCATCGCGGGAGGATGCTTCAGTGGGAATCAATGATGAAAATGTTTTTGAAGGTTCAAATCCTGAAATTCTTGACCGGTTCCGCCAACGATGGGGCGATCATTTTTTTATCGAGGAGTTCATAACCGGCAGGGAATTCAACCTCTCGGTAATGGGTGGACCCAATGGTCCGGAAGTTCTGCCGCCGGCCGAGATGCTTTATAAAAATTACCCTGCCGGGAAACCAGCGATTATGGGATATGCAGCAAAGTGGGACGAAAACACTTTTGAGTACCACCATACCGGACGCACCTTCGATCTTCCTGAATCGGACCGGGTACTGGTGGAACAAATGAATGCTATTTGCCGGCAGTGCTGGTCTGCTTTCAATCTCCGGGGCTACGCCAGGGTAGATTTCAGGATCGACCAACATAATCAACCTTTTGTTCTCGAAATCAACGCTAACCCTTGTATTTCACCTGATTCCGGGTTTTATAACGCCGCGCTCCGAAGCGGATATACTTTTACTCAGGTAGTGCAAAGAATTCTTAACGACCTATGAAAAACACACACCAAAATATTATTGTACGCACCGAAGTCCTTTCTTCAGATCCGTTGTCCGTTGAAAACATTGTCAGCTCCTCAGGCTTTTTCAGGCCCGATGAAGTTCCGGTAGCAGTGGAACTGGTTACTGAGGGACTGGAAAACGGCAAGGCAAGCGGATACGAATTTGTTTTTGTGGAAGCTGATGGTCAAACAGTTGCCTATGCTTGCTTTGGTCTCATCCCCTGCACTTTATTCAGTTACGATCTATATTGGATAGCCACACATGAGGACTATCGTGGCAAGGGCATCGGTAAAATTGTGCTCCTGGAAGTTGAGAAAGCCATTGCCGCTTTGGGTGGAAAATCCATTTATATCGAGACCTCCTATCTTCCTAAATATGAGCCAACCAGGGCTTTCTACCTGAAAAACAATTATATTGAGAAAGCCAGATTTGAGGACTTTTATACCGATGGCGACGATAAAGTTGTGTACGTTAAGAGGTTAACGGACAAAAAACCAGATGTACATTGATGTCCATACCCATTCCGGGCTCAAACAAAGCCAGGGGGTAATTGCCATTAAGAACATACTGATTGAGGAGGCTGAAAAACTAATTCCCGGAGACGAGTATTACTCAATCGGGGTGCATCCCTGGGATACTGCCAAACCATTTTTTAATCCGGATTTGCCTGCTGATTTTTTTGCAAAACCTCATTTTGTCGCTATCGGTGAGTGTGGAATCGATAAGCTTCAGGGTGCATCCATAGATTTTCAGATTTTTCTTTTTAAGCTTCAGGCGCTACTTTCCGAAACTCATCATAAACCTTTAATTATTCATTGTGTTCGGGCCTGGCAGGAGATCTTAGATCTAAAAAATGAAATCCGGCCCAAGTCATTCTGGATTATTCATGGATTCAGAGGCAAACCTGAATTGGCTAAACAGCTTGTAAACAGTGGCTTTTATCTGTCATTCGGAGAATCACTGATTAACCCGAAGCCGGGTATTGTGGAAAGTTTCAGTCAGGTTCCGCTTAATCGGCTTTTCCTCGAAACCGATGTCAGTTCCCACCCAATTGAAATGATTTACCAGGCAGCATCTTTGATCAAAAATATACCTTTGTTGGAATTGCAAAGAGAACTGATGCAAAACTTCGAAAAAGTATTTGGAATCTATGGAACATCCCGCCTGGCTTCAACGAACTGAACTGCTGGTTGGCCCTGAAAAGCTTAATCGGCTCAGGCAGTCACATATCCTGGTAGTTGGGCTGGGTGGCGTAGGGGCTTATGCCGCTGAAATGCTGTGCCGGTCAGGAGTGGGAAAACTCACAATCGTTGATGGCGACAAAATTCATGCAACCAACCGCAACAGACAATTAATCGCTCTTTCAAGCCTCGAGGGGTTGCCTAAAGCTGCAACCATGGGTCAAAGACTGCTCGATATTAACCCTGAGCTTGAGCTCACTGTATATGATGAGTATCTAAAGGACAACCGTATGATTGAGATCCTTGGCAGCACCTTTGAAGGCCGCGGCTTTGATTACGTTATTGATGCCATAGATACCCTGTCACCAAAGGTTTTTCTCATCTTTCACTCCTTGCAAAAAGGATTAAAAATCGTGAGTTCTATGGGCTCAGGCGGTAAATTTGACCCGATGCAGGTTCGTATCTCGGATCTCTCCGAATCCTATAACTGCAAGCTTGCCAGCATATTACGAAAAAGGCTCCACGGCCTGGGTGTGTATACCGGCGTCAAGGTGGTTTTTTCGCCCGAAACGGTTAACCGGGACACCATTGTGCTCACGGAGGGAGAGCTGAATAAAAGATCTACTGTTGGCACCATCAGCTATATGCCTCCGGTTTTTGGATGCTTTATTGCCTCGGTGGTGATAAGGGAACTAATATGCTAATATGCTAATATGCTAATGTGCCAATGTGCTAATGTGCCAATGTGCTAATGTGCCAATGTAAGAAATTGGAGATGTGCTGAGGGGGAGGTTGATCTTTAATGGGAAATGCTGATAAAATTGATTATAACAACAATTAAGTATGCAACGGAATTCATTTTTAAAATACTCGTCACTGGTTGCAACTTCTTTGTTCACGCCGTCATTATGGGATAAATTATTGGCGGATGGAGTTTGGAATACTGGTTTAACAAGGGAAAAGGCAATAAATATCAGGGATTATTTTAGCTGGGATGATGAGGATGTGATTATACTGGTTGAAAATGTGTATGAAAAGTGTGTCCTGACCAAAATTATGCCGCCGCAGGTAACATTGGAACATCAATGGATTATGCCCGGAGGCTTTGTGGGCCAATGGATATGGGATTCCATGTTTGTAGTTGATTTATTAAGTGCCATACCGGGAAAGGAAACCGTTTTAAGGGATGTTTTTCACAACTACCGCGATTTTCAGGAACGGTGGAACAAGGTAACACCAGAATACAGGCACAACATGGTTGCGTGTATGATTGAGCCTTTTGAAGTGGTGAATTGGGGTAATTACCTTGATTGGACCCGGTATCCGGCTTTTTCGCAGATCCCAATTCTTGCCTGGGGTTTGGAACAGGTTTATAAGCGTAATCACGATATGCAGATTGTCAGGGAAAACCTTGAATCGGTAGAAAAATTCCACGATTGGTATTGGCGCGAACGTGATGTTACAAGCATTGGAATGGTGAGCGTGGGTTCTTACAGTGAGGACAGGCAGCATGCCCGTAATGAGACTTTTGACAACGACGGAACCCTTGATCATCTCAATCTTACCAAGCATCCAAAGCGCAACCTGGGTGGGGAAGGTTATTGGTATGGCGATATTCTGGTGGTAGGCAACACCTCCTACCTGGTACAGGCTGAGCAAAGTCTGGCCCGCCTGGCCCGAATCGTGGGGGATGAAGAGATGGCTCAGCGCAGGGAGGTGAGGATTAAAAAAAGTATTAGTGCCGTTCGGAAATATATGTGGGATGAAGAATCGGGGCTATTTTTAGCCGTTCACCGCGATACCCTGAAGCAAATTAAAGAAACCAGCGTCGGTTGCTGGATGCCCTTGCTGGCCGGAATTCCCACAGAAGCGATGGCTAAGCGAATGGCCGGAATTCTTGCCTCAAAAGCCTGGCACCCCCCCCTCCCTGTTCCCACTATGCCTCAGGATGATCCAAGATATACTCCCGGGGGATTCTGGCGCGGTGATTCCTGGCCCCCGTCAACTTATCAGATCGCAAAAGGGATTAAAGATTATGGATACGATGATTTAGCTGCAGATATTGCAGATAAAATGATTGACAATGCAATAAAAAACGGCGTAAATGAACGTTATGATACCCAAACAGGTAAAGGCCTCGGGGTCGAATACCTGGGCATGAGCTGCTCGCTGGTTACGATGATGCTGGAGGATATTACCCGCAAACACAATCTATATCTTATTCATTAAATATTAGTTACTATTTTACTGCTTTAATCTAAAAAACAATGCTTAACAACTTTAAATTAGGCTTCATACAATTGGCAATCATCTTCTTACCTGCAATTGTCTCACAAAACGTCAGCGGGCAAGCATGGAGTACCAATCTAAAAAAGAATCAGCAGCAATTCGTTGACCTTCGGTTCGGAATGTTTATCCATTTTAATATGGGCACTTTCCAGGACGAGGACTGGGCTGATCCTGATGCCTCCCCTGCTCTTTTTAATCCAACCAAACTGGATTGCGATCAGTGGGCCAAGGCAGCAAAATCGGCAAACATGTCCTATGGATGCCTGACCGCCAAGCATCATAGTGGATTTTGCATATGGGATACCAAAACCACTGATTATGATGTTATGAGCAGTCCGCTTAAGCGTGATGTTGTTAAGGAATATGTTACTGCTTTCCGCAATAATGGCTTACGGGTGATGTTGTATTATTCCATTTTGGATACGCATCATAAGTTGCGTCCCGGGAAAATTAACAAATCACATATTGAGATGGTAAAAGAACAGATCACTGAGCTGTTTACCCAATATGGCCCGATTGATGCCCTGTTTATTGATGGCTGGGACGCTCCGTGGGCCCGTATTTCCTATGATGAGATCCCGTTTCAGGATATTTATCTGCTCGTAAAATCGCTGCAGCCCGATTGCTTGTTTATGGACCTGAATGCCGGGAAATATCCTTCAGATGGCTTGTTCTACTCCGATATTAAATCGTATGAACAGGGAGCTGGCCAACACATTTCCAAAGAAGCCAATCGTTTCCCGGCCATGTCCTGCCTGCCTTTGCAGAAGCGGTGGTTCTGGAAAACGAATTTCCCTGATACACCGGTGAAAGATCCGGTTGAGATGATTGAAAACAATGTAAAACCTTTAAATAAAGCTTATTGCAACTTTATTCTGAATGTGGCGCCAAACCGTGAGGGATTGATTGATGCCAATGCGCTGGAAGCCTTGAAAAAAATGGGTTCGATCTGGAAAAATGACGGGCAAGTGGCCAAACTCTCATTGGATACCGGCGCCCCGGTTATCTCCCCTAATCTGGCAAAATTTAAACCTGTTAATGCCAGTTGGTCAAACGATTCCGAAATCATGGATCTGGCCAACGACGATAATTTCAGCACGGCATGGAAATCAAATCCGTCAGTAAAACAACCCTGGATCGAGGTTGACCTGGAGAGATTTCAACCGTTTAACACGATTTCAATTGTGGAAACAAATACTTACCTGACTGATTACCAGATTGAATATTATTCTCTGGGGCAATGGAAAAAAATCCCTTTGGAACAAAGCAGAAAAAGGGTGAAAATTCATCGTTTTGATCAGGTATGGGGATCAAAAGTCAGGATAAGCATTAACAAATTCACTTCCCCTCCTGAAATTTCGGAAATCGGAATTTATCTTGAACCCCGATAATATTCAACCATGAATATAGCAAGAAATATAGTTGGTTATCTGTTGTTTAGTGGATTGGCCATCAGCCTCATGGCTCAAACAGATAACAGCCTTCGTGAAGGCGATAAAACAGATCCGGCAATAAATCCCATTTATAATTATTATGAATGGAAAAACGAAATTCCGGAAAATTGCCCGTTTGAAAGATCAAAAGATATTAAAGGCGTGATTTTCTCAGGTCGATATGCCAATTACACCGGCGCCGACACCTGGTATTTGCAGTCTGCCCCGGATGGGAATATGTATTCAGCCTGGACCGATGGAAAAATTGATGGATTTTCTACCAACTCCAATATTCGTTCACAGTCGACAGGACAGGCAAAAATCACCGGGACCGATCCGGTAAACCTGAAGTTTGAAAATCTGGGGCGCATGTGGAGCGGAGGTACGAATTATTATCCTTGCGTAAGCCTGATAGTTGATGGCACTTTCTATATCGGAACGTACAATGCCTATAATAATGAAGGATATTTTAACGGATTCAGATATTCATCCAATTGGGATCACTTTACCGAAAACACAGAGCCCGACTGGAAAAATCCATATTGGACAAACGCAATCGACCCGGATGGAAACTTTTTTAACGAAACCGGGAAGGCAAAATTTCGCACCCCGCATGCAGTAAATTTTGACCGGAACAATAAAGCCCCGGATGGAATGATTTATCTGACCGCTCACGGTTACAGTTCAGGAAAAGGAACGAATAACTGGGACAAAGGCGATGCGATTTATCTATGCCGGGTAAAGGCTAATGCCGCTGATATCATCAATTCAAAATCTTATGAATTTTTCAGCGGGCTTACTAACTCAGGGAAAGCGGTTTGGAAAGCAGGCGTTGAAAATGCAAAGCCGGTTCTCGACTGGCCAAATCACATGGGAAGCGAGAGTATCACCTGGTTTCCTGCATTAAAAAAGTATATTCTGATGAGTTGCCGGTTAAAAGAGGCAGAGGAGAATTTGCCCTATAACGTTACCTCTTTCTGGGAAGCCGATGAGATTACCGGTCCATATAAAATTGTTCATTATATGCGAAACTGGGGAGAACAAACTTATTTCCCCAATATTCCTGCACAAATGATCAACGCTGATGGCCGAAGTGCCTGGATGACAGTGGCCTGCAACTATAGTGTTCAGAATATCAATCCCCACCAGTGCAGATATGCGGCGTCCATGCATGAAATTATTTTTAATGTTAACGGGATGGACCTGCCGGAAATCCCTGCAGAACAGAAAAATATTGCTCCGGAAGCCACAGTAACATCATCCTCTTATGAACCTCCGGTAAGTTTACCGCAAAATGCGGTAGACGGAATGATTGATGTGGACGGAAAAAGCCTTAAAAATGAATGGATCAGTGAGGAAGGCGGTGGAGCCTACCTCAAGCTGGAATGGGACTCCCCCAAAACCATCGACCGGATCAGGATATACGACAGTCCTGCACCGGACCGTTGGCTCCAGCAAGGATTTTTTGTTTTCAGCGACGGAACGATGGAATGGATGTATGCTGCTCCCTCAAACAGTGCAAAAACCCCTGCAGAAATTAACTTTATCCCTAAAACGGTGAAATGGGTAAAATTTACCATTGTAAAAGGAATTGCAGATAAATGCAAAACAACTAATTGTGAGCCGGGTCAGCGTTTAGGCGTTGCAGAAATTCAGGTATTTGAGGCTAAGTGATCTGGTGTTTGATACCAATTGATTATCAGTTTTTATAATGATTCAGTGGGTTTTTTAAATTTCAAGGATAAGATAATGCTTGCCGCAATTATTGTGGCGATCAACAAAAGCGACCATTCGATGGGTATTTTATAAAAATCGACCATCGTCATTTTAATACCCACAAAAATTAAGACAATGGCTAAACCGTAACTTAAAAGCCAGAAACGGTGAATCACTCCAGCCAGGGCAAAATACAATGAACGTAATCCAAGAATCGCAAAAACATTAGAAGTGTAAACAATAAATTGGTCCTGAGTAATGGCAAGAATAGCCGGAATGCTGTCAACCGCAAAAATCAGGTCGGTTGTTTCAATGAGAATCAAAACTAAAAACAATGGAGTTGCGTAGCGTTTGCCATTAATTTGTGTAAAGAATCTGTCTTCGTCCAAAGTTTGAGAAACAGGAATAAACTTTTTGAAGAATTTTAGAACCGGATTTTTATCGGGATTAATTTTTGAATTGGTGTGATTAAGCATTTTAATCCCCGTAAAAATCAATAATGCCCCGAAAAAATAGATCGTAAAATGAAATTTGTCGAGTAGCGCAACACCAGCGAAAATGAAAATCACACGCATGATTAATGCCCCGATAATTCCCCAGAAAAGAACTTTGTGCTGATATTTGGGGGGTACCTGAAAGTAAGTAAAAATCATGATAAACACAAAGATGTTATCAACACTTAAGGCTTTTTCAACCAGATACCCGGTAAAAAACTCCAATGCCTGCTGCTGTCCCCTCCAGAAATAGATTATTGCATTAAATATCAAGGCAAGAAAAACCCATATCAAGGTCCACGTAAATGCCTCCTTAACTGATACTTCGTGACTTTTTCTATGAAAAACGCCCAAGTCAAGCGCCAACATCATCAGAACAAAGGCATTAAAGATTATCCAGGATATAATTGGTGTTTCCATTTTACTATTTTTGCTTGATAACAATATTATTTTCAATTTGTTTAGAATAATCCTATTGTTTTTATGTTTAAATATTGCATGGGTTCATTTGGATTGTGTCCAAAAAAAAGCGGGAAGATTGAGTATTATTGCCAAACCGCTCGTTTGGCAGCATCAATATTGATGATTATAAGCTTATTATCATCAACTTTATCCGCTCAGGACAACCTCCGGAAGGCATTTGATTCACCTCCATTTAATGCCAAACCCTGGATGTACTGGTACTGGATGAATGGAAGTGTGACTAAAGAAGGTATCATTGCCGACATGAAAGGATTTCATGAAGCCGGCATCGGGGGCGTGAATCAGATGGATATCGGGATCTGGCCACAAGGTGCTGTAACTTATCACAGCAAGGAGTGGTTTGAATTAATCAGGGTGGCACTTACCGAGGCAAAGAAATATGGGATCAGGATGAATTTATCGTCTCCGGGCTGGTCATCCTCCGGCGGACCGTGGGTTACCCCCGAAATGTCTATGAAACATCTGACCTGGTCGGAATTAAGGGTAAACAGATTAAATAATTCACCAATTATCATTGGAAAGCCCTTTAACAATTTAAACTATTATCAGGATATTGCGGTATTGGCGTTCCCATCGCCCGAAGGTGATAACTGGCTGTTTAAAGATCTGCATCCACAGATTTTGGACACAACCGGGACCCCTGTTCCGGATGCTGAACGGCTGTATGATTCAGATCTGGGCACAACAGCCAATGTGCCTGCCAAATTTGATATCGTGTTTGAGAATGAAGTTGCGGTAAATTCGGTATTTATACGTCCCGACCGGTTTAATGCATTGAATGCCACTATTCTTGCCTGGGATAAGAAAACCGGCGCCTATATAAAACTGGCTAAATTCCGTGCATGTGATTCAGGGCCGATAGTAGAGCAGGTTGGTGATGTCACCTTCCCAAAAACCAAGTCGAAAAAGTTCCGCATCGCGATGGATCCCGGGCCTGTTAAAGAATTATTCCTTTGTGGTGGTTATCGTATTAACGATTGGGTGGCTAAAATAGGAACCGGAATTTACGATATGAAAAATCCGGCCAAATCTTTTTTAGGATATAATAATCCCGAGAAAGGCGATATTATTCCACAAAGAGCGATTTTCAATCTTACTGACAAAATGGGACCGGACGGGAAATTGAACTGGACAGTTCCGGAAGGCGAATGGACCATTCTGAGAATCGGTTATACAACTAATGGTGCAAAAATTTATCCGCCTCCGGCAGGTGGCGATGGGCTGGAATGTGATAAACTCAGTGCGGAGGGAACGGTGTTTAATTATCAGCATACCATTAAGCCGGTATTGGATTCCGTTGGCCCTGAGCTAAGTAAGGTAATTGAATGTCAGCATATCGATAGTTATGAAGCCGGTTGGCAAAACTGGACACAGAATTTTGCAGATGAGTTTAAAACACGCTGTGGTTATGATATCATAAAATATCTTCCAATAGTTACAGGGCGTGTTGTAGAAAGTGAGGCATTTTCAGAAAAATTCCTCTGGGATTTTAGGCATGCCATAAGCGATATGATCATTGACAATCATTTGGGAGGAGCGGCAAAAGCCGGTAAAAAGGATGGCCTTTTATTATCCAATGAGCCCATCAATTATCCGGCTGACGATTTAAAAGCCGGTGGCGCTCTCGATTATCCGATGATGGAATTTTGGACCCCCATGACAAAAATAGGGGCAAACCGGTTGAGGTTCCATCCGATATTTGCCGGACGGATTAATGGGAAAAAAGTAATTGGATCGGAAGCATTTACCTCAGCTGCTCCTGAAATCCGCTGGAACGAACATCCGTATTCATTAAAGGCATTAGGCGATTATATGTATTGCGCAGGAATTACCCGTTTCACCTTGCACGTTTCAGCACACCAACCCTTTATCGGAGAGCATTTTGCACCCGGAATGACAGTAGGTGGCTGCGGGGTGCATTTCGACAGGGGCAATACCTGGTGGGAACACGGGGCAAAAGAATTTATGCAATATCTTACCCGCACCCAATCCGTTCTACAACAGGGCGAACACCTTGCCGACGTATTGTATTTTATTGGCAGTGAAACGCCCTTTAATGACAGGTGGCCGGATGAGTGGGGATTAAAAAAGTACGAACCGGAGTTGCCTTATGGGTATGATTTTGATGCTTGTAGCGAAGATGTTTTGTTAAAGCTGATCACAAAAAACAGTCTTTTGGAACTCCCATTCGGGAAAAATTACAAATATCTGGTTTTGCCGGCCCATGGCTGGATAACCACGACGCTACTGAAAAAAGTACTGGAGTTAGTCAAATCAGGAGCTACAGTAATCAGTTCACCCATGGGTTATCATTCGCCATCCTTATCCGATGACAGGCTCCATGGTCAATTGGAAAGAGATCTGATTATTAGAGAATTATGGGGTGAATTTCCAGCCAGCAAAGGAGAACGAAAAGTTGGTAACGGCAGAGTAATCTGGGGAACCGGTTTCCAAACCATCCTCGCAAATGATCAGCTGATACCTGACTTTAGTTACCAATCATCTGATAGTTTATTGCTCAATTCTGTCCATCGGTACACCCGTGATGAAGAGATTTATTTTATAGCAAACGGTAGCCAAAATGACGGATGGGCCACTTGCCGTTTCAGGGTGAAAATAGGGATTCCTTATTTCTGGGATGCTTATAAAGGAACCATAGAGCCATGCAAAATCTACACACAAAAAGGTGACTATTTTGAAATCCCGGTTTACTTTGATCCTTCAGGATCTGTTTTTGTGGTATTTTATAAAACTGAAAAGAAACCTGATAATATTGTTTCAGTTGCTCATAATGGGGCAGACATAACAAATACAGATAAAAGGACCATTGAATTTATCGGATCTGAAAACACTGCAAAAATCTATGAACCTGGCATTTATGACATATTTAAAGCAGATGGTAAAAAGCAGCAATTATCAGTATCCGATATTCCTGATCCAATACCATTTACCAGTCCCTGGACCTTGAATTTCCCTGCTGGTTGGGGTGCACCAGCACAAATTGAACTACCTAAGCTGATTTCATACACCGATTATCCGCATGAAGGGGTTAAATATTTTTCCGGAACAGCAATCTACCAAACCTCAGTTAATGTTCCGGACAACGCGTTAAGTAAAAACAAATTAATTTATCTGGACCTGGGGCAGGTTGAAGTCATCGCGAAAATAAAAATCAATGGCATGGAGTTAGGAACCTACTGGAAACCACCCTTTATTATCGACATAACATCAGCAATCACACCAGGCAATAATCAGGTTGAGATTACCGTAACTAATCTCTGGGCCAACAGAATGATCGGGGATGAGCAATACCCCAACGATGCAGCAGTTGAAAATTCATGGCCTCAATGGGTAATAAAAAATGAGCCCCGACCAGAACCACGCCGCCTGACCTTCACCCCTTTACGCGCCTGGGCTAAAACCGATGCCCTCCTCCCCTCCGGTCTGCTCGGTCCCGTCACCTTAAATATTGTACCTTTAATCAAAATTAAAACTCATTAAAACATTAGCACATTCTTCCATTGGCACATTGGCACATTGGCACATTTCTTCCATTGGCAGATTGGCACATTGGCACATTTCTTCCATTAGCATATTAGCATATTATGAAAACCCTCCCCATCCTCCTCTCCGCGACTTTATCAGGGCTGACCGGGTTTGCCCAGCAAAAGCCCAATATCGTTTACATTCTGGCTGATGATCTCGGATACACTGAAATCGGCGCATACGGTCAGAAATTGATTGAAACACCCAATCTGGATTTATTGGCTCGCAACGGGATGATTTTTACCCAGCACTATTGCGGGAGCCCGGTGAGTGCGCCATCGAGATGTGTTTTGCTTACCGGTCAGCATTCCGGGCATGCCTATATCAGGGGAAATCACGAGTGGGCCGATCGGGGTGATGTTTGGAATTTTACCAAAGCTGAGGACGATCCCAATCTCGAAGGACAATATCCTATTGCTGACAGCCTCAAAACAATAGCCGAATATCTGAAAACAGCCGGATACCGCACAGGCATTGTGGGCAAGTGGGGACTGGGCGCGCCAAATAGTGAAGGCACACCAAACAAACAGGGGTTTGATTTCTTTTTTGGGTATAACTGCCAGCGTCAGGCACATACGTATTATCCTAAACATCTCTGGAGAAACAACGAAAAAGTTTTGCTTAACAATAATCTCGTTGTTCCCGGAACCAAACTGGCGCCAGGAGCCGACACCATGGATCTGGCAAGTTACGCTCCATTCAGTCAAAAACAGTATTCACCGGCACTGTTCATCGATGAGGCAAGCCGGTTTATTGAACAATCGGACAATAAACCTTTTTTCCTGTATTTTGCCTCCACCCTGCCCCATCTGGCTTTGCAGGCTCCCAAAGAGTGGGTGGATAAGTATGTTGCAAAATTTGGCGATGAGAAGCCCTATTTGGGGAAAGAAGGATATTTCCCATCGAGATACCCTCACGCCACCTATGCAGCAATGGTTTCTTACCTCGATTATCAGGTAGGGCAGCTAATAAAAAAGCTAAAGGAAACAGGGCAATATGAAAACACGCTGATCATTTTTTCGAGCGATAACGGTTATGCGTACAATGCAGGGTGCGACCCGGCATGGTTCAACTCATTTGCCCCCTTTATCACTACTTATGGTTGGGGCAAAGGATTTGTGCATGAAGGTGGTATCCGGGTTCCGATGATTGCCTCCTGGCCGGGAAAAATCAAGCCCGGCTCCTCAACCAATCTGATTTCCGGCTTTTACGATGTTCTTCCAACTTTATGCGAAATAACCGGCTTACCAATACCTGCTGAAACCGATGGAATCAGTTTTCTGCCCACTTTAACTGGCAAAAAAAATCAGTCTGAACACCCATATCTTTTCTGGGATTTCCCAGAATATAACGGTCAGCAGGCAGTGAGGATCGGACCATGGAAGGGCTTGCGTCTCGATATGCAGAAGGGCAACAAAACAATCCGGCTTTATAATCTCGATAATGATTCGAGGGAACTGAATGATGTTTCCGGGCAGCACCCTGATATCGTGGCTAAAATCCTGGACATTATGAGCAAAGAGCATCGGAAATCAACGTTCAGCAGGTTTTACATTAAAGCGGTGGATAACTGATTGGTTTGGGTGGAAGAATCCGAAATCAAGAATTCAAGGACGTTATCAAACAAGCTTTTGTCGATTAATTATGCAATTCCGCAATGATAAAAAACAATTTCCAGGTTTGCTCAGGATTACTCCTGATTGCAATCCTTTTTCTGATTAATCCAGACCTGAAAGCCCAACAGGTACCTGTAAAATTCTCGGTAAATATGAGTTACCTGGTTAATCAGGGAAAGTTCACTCCGGGTACCAACCAGGTGTATCTGAAAGGATCATTTAACAACTGGGGCGATCAGAATCCCATGACCCGGGAGGGCAATACAACTGTGTATTCTGTTACCCTGCAGTTTAACAAGAATACATTTTGCGAATACAAGTACTTCATAACCACCGCGGGTGCAGAAAACGGGGGATGGGAAAATGGTATGGTATTCAGCGATTATGGAAACCGCCGGTTAGTTGCCTTTGAAAATGCGGTGACCTTACCCGTGGTCTTCTTTAATAATGCAGATATTGCGTTGAACCTTGCCACTACCCATTTTAACTTTTATTGCACCGCTCAGGATCTTAATTGCCTGAATGAGTTTTCGACAAAGGTAGAGGGAAGCTATACCCGCATAATCACAGCTTTAGAAACAAATGTCACTACAAAAATCGATATCTGGTTTTTCAGGGATATAGCATCGTATCACTGCGCCACCGGATATCCGGAATCCTCCGAATGGGGCTCAGGAGCAGCCTATGGAAAAGCACTTATCCTGATGGCCTCGCCCAACAATGCCGGTCCGGCCGGCTATAACGGCCAACTCGAGGTGATTGTTCATGAGTTTGCCCATTGCGTGGTGGCATGGAAAACGCTGACCGGGGTAACCAACTGGCTCAATGAAGGTATAGCCACCTATATGGTCAGTCAAGCCCGTGACCGCACAGGTATTCAATCCGAATATAGAAGATTGGGATATCTGCCCACTTTGACTAATCTGGAAAACTCCTTTGTTGAAATGGGGGGATACGGTTTCTCTTTCACCATAGCCGAATTCATTGTAACGACCAAGGGAATGAACAAACTTGCCACGTTTGCAGAATCCATGTCGTATCCGGGTCTCGGGTATACCAGTCGGGAAACTTTCCAAACCGCCTGGCACAAATATCTCAATGATAATTATATAAACAACCCTCCTCCGGAAATTTCAATTGGTATCATCCGACGATATGCCAACAGCTGGTTTATCAGTTATGCCCCTCATACCGCGGTTGATTCTGACAACAACACCCTAACCTATTACATAACCATCACCGCAAATGGCTATAACAAAACTTACACCGATACCAACCACAGCGGTACATTTACGATTCCCAAAAGTGACTTTGCACCCAATACCACCTATACGGTTACAGGAAAATCATACGATGGCATGGTTTATACGACCGGTGCAGCTACAAAAACATTCAATACCACCAACACGCCTCCTTCAGCCTTCTCTTTTATGACACCGGCAAATGCACAAACCATTTCCTACAACCCTGATCATCAGTTAATAATTGCATGGACACCCGCATTAACTGTTGATAATGAAGGAGATCCGCTGACCGATCGGATCACCATCGAAGGCAACGGATTGAACCTTGCAACCGATGTTCCAGGTCAGACGGGATATCTGCTGGTGGATTCCACTAACCTGAAACCGGGTAAAACCTATACCATTCAAGGGGAGCGGAGTGATGGCACCGATGCGGTTCAGGCAGCCCCGATCACCTTCAAAACCCCTGGAACCGATGGAATCGATAACTATGCCAACGGATTCAATCTCCATGGAATCTTCCCTAATCCTGCGCAAGAGTCGGTTTGGATTGATTTTACTACTGTTAGCGTTGGTGATGTCAGTATAAAACTGTACCAATTGAATGGGGAGGAAGTTTGCCTTCTTCAATCAGGAGGCCTCTCTGCCGGACGTCACCACACCTTATTAAATATCGGTGGGGTATCAGCCGGCAGCTATATCCTGATCCTCAGGTGTGGATCTCAGGCAAGGTTTCTTCCGCTGATTAAATTGTAGTCTTGAACACTAACCCGTCATAAATTTCCTTAAGACTAAAAATTCCCATTTTGAAATGAGATTATTATGTAATTACTTTGTAATCACATTTGGTCAACATTATGGAAGCATCAATTATCAAAATCGGAAATTCAAAAGGACTAAGATTAAGCAAGTCCATTATTGAAAAATATAAAATAAATGATAGGGTTGAGATTATTCTTGAAAAAGACCGGATTATTCTGAAACCGATCGAAAACCCGAGAAAAAATTGGGAAACGGCATTCCAGAAAATGCACTCGGAAAACGATGATCAATTGTTAGTAAGCGATGTTTTTGACAGTGAAACTTTCGAAGAATGGAAATAGTTCAATATTCGATTGTTTTGGTCGACTTAGATCCGGCTCAAGGCAGTGAAATCAGGAAAACAAGGCCTTGCGTCATTGTTTCGCCTAACGAGATGAATAAGTATCTCAACACCATTATGCTTGCGCCAATGACAGCTAACCTTAAACATTACCCTACCAGAGTGGCTGTTGAGAATGATGGAAAGATTGGAATGATAGTTATTGACCAAATCCGGACAGTTGACAAAAACAGAATTCTGAAAGTTTTAGGACAGCTCTCAAAATCAGAAATCAAGAAATGCAAGGAGGTTATCAAACAAGCTTTTGTAGATTAAACACACCTGCTTACCGATTAACCCGGATCCCATTTAATCCTCCAACCATCTAAATAAATTCGCACAAATCCGCGCTCCCGCAGGGATCCGCGTCATCAGCGTGCCATTCTTCACCCCCTCCCCTCCCTCAACACCCCCATCGCACACAAGTACCCACTCATAATCGCACCCGAATAACCTCCCCCGGTTTTGGTCCAGGCTGACGCAAAATGCAGATTTGCCAACGGACTTTCAACAGTTGTACCCGACTGATCAGGCGTATGTGCAAATCCGTACACGGCCCCACCTGGATTCAAAGTGTATCTTTTAACCGTCAATGCAGTTCCAACCTCATAATATTCAACGGCTTGCTGAAAACCAGGAATCAGCTTTCCCAAGCGGCTGATAAATGTTTTAGCCACTTCCTCTTTTTTCCTTTTATATGATTCGCGATCCAAGGCCTCCCAATCTTTAGCGTAATCGATACAACAAACGGCTCCAACGCCTTTCCCTGGGGGCGCCAATTCGGAATCTACATGTGAGTAGTCTACAAAAGCAAAACTTCGGGTATCGTAATCACAACGATTATTGATACTTACATCGGATAAAGACTTTACCGACCGGTCAAAAACGAAAGTTGAATAGCACGGATTCCCCATTTCTTTAAGTGACTGGTTAAACCCCAGGTAAACAGTTAACAGTGATGCTCCAGGTTGCAATCCCCCGATATTTTCCTCGAGTATTTTCCCTTTCTCATCCGGCAATAACCTGGCCACCTGTGGAACTGACGCATTTGCAATCAGCAGATCGCACTGCGCAACCGCTGTATCCTGCAGTCCGGCAGTTTTTCGGTACCTGATACCCGTTACCTTGCTATCTTCTGTCAAAATCGAGGTAACCAGATGATTCAAAAGAACCTTTCCACCGTGATCATTAATATATCCAGCCAGGTAATCAGACAGCACCTGCGATCCGCCTTTTATATAATTACCACCCCCACCGGCATAGTAACTACTCTGAGCCATAGAATAATAGGTAAGCGACATAGTATAGGGGTCATCATGAAAATAGCCCAGGTTCCCGAGCAGAATGAGTTTGAGGTCCTCGTTGGAAATGATGGAATCAAGAAATTCGCCTGCACTTTTCTCCGGACCGGTGATCGGTTGTTTCATGATTTTCCGGATATTCATCAATTGATAAAAATAGGCCTCAATGCCAGGTACTTCCTCGGGGAACAAAGCGATTAATTTTTGACATACATCAGACGGGTCATGGGAAATGACCACATCATAGCGCTCGTTAACAAACTGGTAAAACTCGGGCACCCTTAGAAACTGCACCTTCGTATCAACGCCAAGATCCCTGAAAATCCTCCATTTCATATCGCTTGCATGGAGCCCGTCCATTTCATGCAACCCAACCTCCATCGTAAATCCCTTTCGGTTAAAGGTGGTTGCGCACCCACCGGGCCGGTCATGCTGCTCAACCAGTAAAACGCTTTTCCCCTCTTTGGCCAGCTTGGCACCGGCAATCAATCCCCCTAAACCAGCACCAACAACAATTACATCGTATTTCATCTATTTCTATTTTTCTTCTGGAATTGGATATCTTTTAAACTCTGCATTCCGATCAAATAAATATCGGTAAGTGATATAGTTTTTTACTGAAACGCTACCTACTGAAATAAATATCTTCCGCATTTTAGGATTAAAATCTCCCACCCACGAAAACTCAATCTCATGGTAATGAGGCTTTTTCTTAAATACATTAGCAAGCTGCAGAATGATTGCGGATTCGATTCCCAGATTTTGATATTTTGGAATTACACCCATCAATACTCCGCGTGCCCGGGTGATTTTCTTCCTTTTTACCATCCAGATAAACCGGAGTTTATTGATCAGATCAAGCTTTCCGTTTAGATATTTAAAAACCTGATTAACATCGGGATACATTAAATAGATTGCTATTGGCTGCTCATGTCGATAAGCCAGCCAGATAAACTCCGGATCGATAACTGCCCTGGCCTTTCGCAAAGTTTTTTGGATATACTCCTTTTTCAAAGGTTCGAAATTCTCTTTAAAGGAGGCCCAGGCAACATTAAACACATCTGCAAAATCCGAAACAAATTTATCTTGATCGGCCCAGGTAAAATGCCGGAAACTATATTCAGGTTTTGCAGCCACCCATTGTGCAATCTTTAAAAACCTCGGCGGCAGTTCCTTGGTGATATCCAAATGAAAACCCTCTTGTTTGTAGTAAGTTTGAAATCCATAAGTTTCAAACAAATTCTGGTAATAGGGTGGATTGTAGGCAATTTCATACGATGGATGGGTAAATCCATCTACCAGCAAACCCCAGTAACTATCAGTTTCACCAAAGTTTATGGGGCCGTCCATTGCTTGCATGCCCTGTGTAATCAGCCATTTTTTTGCGGTATCAAATAACAGGTTTGCACTTTCCTGATCATTCAGGCATTCAAAAAATCCGATCCCCCCGGTAGGCTGATCCTGAATCATTGCAGTATTGTCATCGATAAATGCCGCAATTCTGCCGGCCAAAAGACCATTCGAATCCTTTAAAACCCATTGTTTCGCCCTGCCGTGCTGGTAATAAACGTTTTTAGATGGATCAAATACCGCCCGTATATCATTATCCGGCGGACATACCCAGGTTGGGTCATCCCGATAAATCAGTTTCGTAACACTAATAAACTCCGACATGCTTCTCTTATCACTAACTGGCACAATTTCCATATTCAATAAATTATCTGATTTCAAATATAACTCCTTCTCCTCAGCGGCCCTCTGCGTAATACTACTGCTGTTCAATCATATAACTTAACTTTAGGTACCCACCCCCACCCTTCCCTGAAAAAGGGAGGGGCTCATCTCCGAGGGAGAATCAGAGCTCATTCCCCCTCCCTTTTTCAGGGAGGGGGCCAGGGGGAGGGTACCTAAAGACAAACTATCTGTAATGATGTTCCATTTCAAACTTCTCCCCCTTCTATATCCCCGTTTTCGGATAAATCTGCTCCAAAACCGCCTTATATTTCTCCAAAATAAATCCCCTTTTAAGCTTGAGCGTAGGCGAAAGCTCACCGGTTTCCGGGCTCCATTCCTCGCTGATAAGCTTAAATCGATTAATCTTTTCATGAGGATTCAACAACCTGTTCAGTTTACCAATCTCATCCGCAATAGCCTTTTTCACCGCAGGCAGAGCAATCATATCCTCCTGATTTTTAAAAACATGTCCGTTTTTTTGGCACCAATTCCGGAGCCATAAAAAATCAGGAACAATAAGCGCACTCACAAACTTTTCCTGCTCACCAACAATAATCGAATGTTCAATAAAGGCTGATTCTTTCAACCGGCCTTCCATGATTTGGGGTGATATAAATTTCCCGTTTGAAAGCTTAAAAACATCCTTTTTCCGATCGGTAATAAAAAGAAATCCCTGAGAATCGAGCGTCCCGATATCCCCGGTATGAAACCATCCTTCCTGATCGACCACCTCTGCGGTAAGCTCCTCATTTTTATAATATCCAATCATGATATCATGTCCCCGTGCCAATATTTCCCCATCACCTGCAATTTTAACCTCTACACCAGGAATCACTGTGCCTACTGAACCCAGCTTTACACTAGGTTTGGTTTGCCGGTTTATGGTGATAATGGGCGAAGTTTCCGTTAAGCCGTACATATTAATAATTTTAATCCCGGCGGCCCAAAACACCCTTTCCAACCGCGGCTGGAGACTGGCACCGCCACATCCGGCCAGTTTAATATTTCCACCCAGGGCTTCGCGCCATTTGCTGAATATCAATTTATCGGCGAGGGCATGCTTTTTCCGGTACAACCAGCTACTATCCCCAGGCAACTTATAATCGAGTCCCAATTTCACGGCCCAAAAGAATAGCTTCTTTTTTATACCGGTAAGCTTGTTACCCTTGGCTATCACATTATCAAAAATTTTCTCCAGAATTCGCGGAACAGCATCAAAGCCGTCGGCATGAATCTCCCTCATATCGCTGGCAATGGTTCCCATGCTCTCTGCATAATAAATACTACTCCCGGAGTATTGGGTTTGATAATTCCCCATTCGCCCGCCAACATGGCAGAGAGGTAAAATACTCAGATACTTATCGTCCGGCCCCATCCCGAAAACCACAGAAGCTGCCTTAAAGTTTTCGACGAGGTTTTTGTGCGATAACATTACGCCTTTCGCCATACCGGTTGTACCCGAAGTATAAATCAGTGTGGCCCAGTCTTCAGGGGAGATTTTACTTTTTATGATCTCAACCTCAGCAAGATACTTTTCGCTTGAATGTTTTCCCAGCTCCACAATTTCCATCCAGTTTCTTGCAGGAGGCACCCGATCAAAGCAAAACAGGGGTATTGGAGCATCCAGACCATTGATAACCTGGATAAGAATACTATAAAACTTATTATCAGAAACAATTACTGCTTTTGCCTCCGAGTGCGTAATGATAAAGCTCAGTTCATTAGTTCCCAAAGAGGTAAAAACCGGAACATGAATAATTCCAACCATGGCCATACCGATGTCAACAAAATTCCACTCCGGCCGGTTATTGGTTATCGTAATAATCTTATCGCCAGGGTTAAACCCCATAGCCAGAAGGCCGCAGCTAAAATTGGTTGCAAAACTGATATAATCCTCAGAGCTATAGGCATTCCACTTACCCTCACGCTTAATATTGAAAACATCGGGTTTTTGATACTGGCTACGATAGAGATCCAGTAAATCAAAGGTTCGGGTAACATTCATGTTTCAGGGTATTAATCAAAATGATAAATTTACCATTTGTTCGATGAAAAAAAAACCATAGGAATCATGGATTACAAATTGATATTTTCTGCTTTGCTGGTTTCGGGTGTGTTTTTTTCCTGCGCACCGGTAAAGCAATCCCTTGTAAAGCAATCCGTGGCAAATCAAACCAATGGAGATCAACACATTAAAGCTACCAAGCCAGAAAAAATCGAATTGCTTCCTAATGATCAGGACTCCACAGAGTATGAATTGATCATTATTGACCCCGGTTTCGATTCATGGTTTGCTACCAATCATAAACCAGAATGGTATTATACGAATGACTACCTGGCTAACTGGAATTATCAATATGTGCTTGCCTGGAATGCCAAAGTTCGTGATCCTCTCTCTATTCAAAGTAGCACCGATCAGCCATTCATTCTCGAAATTGATTATCGTCCCGGAATCGATTACGGTATCGGGCTGAATTACAAATTGTACCATTATTTTAAATATGTCGAGGCAACCTGGGGTAAGATTTTACCTTATGCGCGGCAGATTTGATTACATTCCGGCCGAAAAGTCAATGAAACTGAATATTCAAAAATCTGAAAACTCAATAGACATTATGACAAGTAAAGAACGATTACTGGCCACCCTGAATCATCAGCAGCCCGACCGTGTATGTGTTGATTTTGGAGCAACGCCTGTTACAGGGATTCATGTTTCAGTGCTCAACAAGTTATGGCAGAGAACGTTTGGCCAGCATGATTACCGGGTAAAGGTTACGGAACCCTACCAGATGCTTGGCGAAATTGATCCGGGTTTGCGCGATGCTTTGGGTATCGATGTGATTGGAACGTTTGCAAGAAAATCACTGCTGGGGACCGATGAGGACGGGCCATGGAAGCCCTTCCAGCTTTTCGATGGCACCGGGGTGATGATTCATCATAACCTGAATTACACCATCGATCCGGAGAAAGGTGACTTACTGGTTTACCCCGAGGGGGATATGAATTATCAACCCAGCGCACGTATGCCAAAGAACGGATTGTTTTTCGATACCATCGTCCGGCAGGATCCGATCGATGATGACAATCTGGATGTTTCTGATAATACGGAAGAGTTCAAATTATTTACCCCTGAGGATATTAATTACTACCAAAACCGCAAGCGTTATATCGACCGGAACCCGGACTATGGTAGTTTGATTGTGATTCCCGGAACCGCTTTTGGCGACATTGCCCTGGTGCCGGCTCCTTTCATGAAACACCCTAAAGGAATCCGGGATATTCAGGAATGGTACATGTCGCCCCTGATGAGGCGGGATTATGTTTATGCGATTTTTGAAAAGCAATGCGAAATCGCACTTCAGAATATCGAAGTCTTAGCAAAAATTATGGGCGATAGTGTTCATGTTGCTATGGTTAGCGGAACCGATTTTGGGACTCAAACCGGAACATTTATTTCCTGTGATACTTACCGGGATATCTGGAAACCATTCTATATTGAGGTAAACAAACTCATACACGAGAAAACCAATTGGAAAACCTTTATCCACTCCTGCGGTGCAGTCAGGGATCTGATTCCGGATTTTATTGAATCGGGTTTTGACATTCTCAACCCGGTGCAGGTTTCAGCCACAGGTATGAGTGCCCGCGAGCTCAAAAATGAATTTGGCAAAGACATCGTCTTCTGGGGTGGTGGCGTGGATACCCAAAAAACTTTACCCTACGGAACTCCTGATGAGGTGTATCGTGAAGTCAGGGAAAGAATTGATATTTTCAATAATGGTGGCGGGTTCGTTTTCAATTCCATACACAATATTCAGGGCAACGTTCCGGTTGAGAATGTTGAAGCCATGTTTAAAGCTGTCAGGGACAGTGCGTAAGCCGGGCTTTCAACTGGAGCTACGTTAAAAGATGTTAATTACGCGCCCTCAGGTCGTTCGATACTTCCTTAAATTGTATTTTTCCAAATGCATAAAAAAAGGAGGACATTGTGACTTTTCGAAACATTCTACTGATTCGCAGAAAGTTGATTAGCAGGACATTGTTATTGCTAACCGGATTATTCTGTTTTGTTGATGCCGGCTTTACCCAAACCACCGGAAACTACCTCACCTTTGATGAATTGACTAAACAGGTAAAAGTCCTGGTTGATTCTCATAAGGATATTGCCAAAGTTGAGTCCATTGGCAAAACTGCCGAAGGACGCGATATTTGGGTATTGACCATTGCCAAAGCTGGTGCGGTGGCTGTTGGAGATCGGCCTGGACTGCTAGTAGCTGCCAATTTCGAGGGTGATCATCTGATTGGAAGCAGTTTATCGCTTGAGGTTGCCAAATATTTATTAAATGGCTATGCAACGGATGAAGCGATAAAAACCAGTATCGACAATCATGTTTTTTACATTATGCCAAGGCTAAATCCGGATGGCGCTGAAACCCTGTTTGCCAAAGTAAAAACCGGTCGGAAAACTAATTCATCTGCAATCGACGGCGATAACGATGGCCGTTTGGATGAAGATGGCCCGGACGACCTCAATAATGACGGACAAATCACCGTTATGCGCGTTAAGGATGTTAACGGACTTTACTGCATTGATCCGGATGAACCGATGCTCATGAAAAAGGCTGATCCTGCAAAAGGACAGCGTGGTGAGTACTCCATATATTATGAAGGGATTGATAATGACAAAGATGGTTTTATCAATGAAGATCCTGCAGGCGGAACGGATCTGAACCGGAATTTTATGCATGCTTACCCTTATTTTAAGGAAAATGCCGGCAAGTATATGGTTAGTGAATTGGAAACCCGTTCGCTTTTGGAATGGATGCTCGTGCATAAGAATGTTGCCATGGTAATGACATTTGGGGAAAGCGATAACCTTATTGTTCCTCCTACCGCCCGTGGTCAGCTCAGTTCCGATCGCCCACTCGATCTTATCCAGTTTGCTCAAGCCTCCATTTCCGAGGCATCAAAAGTGGGCATGGTAAGCGGTGGAGGCGGTCGCGGTGGCCGTGGCGGCCGGTTTATGATGGGTGACATGCCTGGCGGAAGAGGAGGGGTTTCAACCACCACCGAAACATCGGGTCGTAACCAGCGTCCGGCACAAACTGCTGCAACAACTATAAACACTACAGATCTTGAATATTTCACCAAGGTCAGCGAAAAATATAAAGAACTCACAGGCATTAAAACACAGCCGGCGCTCAGAAATCCCGAAGGCTCCTTTTTTCAGTATGCTTATTACCAGTTAGGCGTTCCGGCCTTCTCAACCCCGGGTTGGGGTCTAATACTTCCTGCCGATAGCAGCCGCAGGGGTGGAAGGAGTAGTATGGGTCAAAGAACCGGAGGAACCGATGCGGCAGCTGCCGGCGGAGGTGGTAATTTTGCCGCCCCAGGCGGAAGTGGACGAAGCATGGGCGGAGGCTCTTCAATGGGCGGTGGTCAGCAAGATGCAGCTTCACAGGTACCAGGAATCGATGCTACCTATCTGAAGTACCTGAATACCGCAAATATTCCCGGCTTTGTAAAATGGCAAACCGTTAAGCATCCTGAATTTGGCGATGTGGAAGTCGGCGGCTTTACCACCACCGAGATAGCTAACCCTCCGGTAGAAAAAATCGCCGATCTGGGTACCAGTCATGCAAAATTTGCCCTTTATCTGTCAACCCTTTTTGCCGAAATCAAAGTAGCTAAAGCAGAAGTTGTTAACGAAGGTGGCGGCTTATTCCGCATAAAAGCTGAAATTGCTAATGAAGGTTTTTTACCTACCGCCATGCGCATGGGAGTTCAGGCCAGATCGGTGAAACCTACCATGGTTCAATTGGAGGTAAAACCGGAGCAAATTCTCTCGGGAAGCAGTAAAACCAATTTCTTTCAGGCTCTTGACGGTTCCGGGAAACGCCAGAAATATGAATGGCTGATAAAAGGAAAAACCGGCGATCAGATCACCCTCAAAGTGGTTTCTCAAACCGGCGGTACCGATATGGCAAAAATCACATTAAAATAAGGAGGATCAGCATCATGAAAACAAAAAAATATTCAATCATTGGATTAAGCCTGATGATTATCGTGCTGGCCCTTTTACCGATAAATACCAGTGCTCAGAAATTCTTCTCGGACCCGCAGTTTAAAGTAAAACTCGATTTTAACCGGTGGCACGATGTTAATGAATTGTATAGCGATATGGCCCGGCTCGAAAAAGCCTTCCCCAAATTCCTGAAGCTTCAGAGTATGGGGAAAAGTTTTGAAGGCCGCGATGTCATGGTAATGACCATCAACAATCCCGAAACTGGCGCCGAATTGTCAAAAGCCGCTATGTATATCGATGCCAATATCCATGGTAATGAAATCCAGGGCGGTGAAGTGTGCTTGTATACGATCTGGTACCTGATGGAAAATTATGGCAAAATAGAAGAAGTAACCAGGCTGGTTAATGAGCGGGTTTTCTATATCGTTCCTACGGTTAACCCCGATGGCCGCCAATTCTTTATGGAAAAAGATGGCAATGCCCGATCAGGTCATGTCCCTACAGATGACGATAATGACGGCCTTTTTGACGAGGACGGACCAAACGACCTTGATGGCAATGGGGTAATTGAGCAAATCCGGAAATATGTCCCTGGTGAGGGCAACTACCGTATCAGTTCTATCGATAAAAGAATGATGGAACCGGTTCCATTCGGAGAAAAAGGAGACTATATCCTGTTAGGTGAAGAAGGAATTGACGATGATGGCGATGGCAGAGTAAACGAAGATGGACCCGGCGGATACGATGGAAACCGCAACTGGGCAATTGATTGGCAACCTGATTATGTTCAGAGCGGTGCCATGGATTATCCATTCCAGCTGCCTGAAGCCAAAGCAGAAAACGACTTTCTGATGGCTCATCCAAATATTGCAGGGGTTCAGGCATACCATAATTCTGGCGGCATGATCCTCCGGGGCCCGGGTGCAGAATCACTCGGTGAATATTCAGCATCCGACGTAAGGGCATACGATGAACTCGGCCAAAACGGCGAACGTATCCTGCCTTTCTATAAGTATATGGTGATCTGGAGTGGTTTGTATACTGTACACGGTGGTTTTATCGATTGGACCAGCGACGGCTTAGGAATTATGTCGTTTTCCAATGAATTATGGAATGGAGATCAGTATTTTACCAGCACAGAACTGCAAAAACAAACTGATGATCCGAATAGCCCGATTTCCGGGAGCAAAGGCAGGTATTTCTTTGATGACAAACTCGAATTTGGTGATCAATACATGGATTGGAAAGCATTTGAGCATCCTCAATATGGTAAAGTAGAAGTTGGCGGAACCTGGAGGAAATTTTTGGGCCGGATACCTCCACGGTTTATGAATGAAGAACTGTGCCACCGGAATATGGCCTTCTCCCTTTATCAGGCCGATGAAATGCCAAAAATGGAGATCGGTGAAACCCAGATTAAAAAATTGGGCGATAATGTTTACCGCGTTTGGATCGATTTCACTAATAAAAAAGTTGCCCCTACCATTACAGCTAAAGCGGCTACCAACAATGTGGTGCGCCCCGACCTGATTACATTCGACGGAAAATCGGAAATTATTTCAGCAAGCTGGATTTATGGAAAAGAGAGTTTCGATTTATTGAATCCGATTACTGAGCTGATCGACCAGAAACAGCTAGGACGATTGATGGTTCGTAATGGTCACCCGGGTAAAACTACCCGTACGCTCCAATATCTTGTCAAAGGATCTGGTAGTGTAACCATTACTTATGACAGCGTAAAAGGCGGAAAAGTCAGCAAAACAATTCAGGTGAATTAGTTACTGTCCAACTGGGTTCCTGCCCAACCAATAATAAAAAGCGATCTGCCACCAGGCAGATCGCTTTTTTTAAACACTTAATCCAAACGCATGGTTATTGCACTTTCATAGAAAGTTGTAGATTTAACCTGATAAAATTCAAGAAATGAACGGTAAAAAAATTGTCATCTCCGGAACCGGTTGCGCTTTGGCTGATTTCCTGTTTAACGGTGTTTCTTTTGATAGCGATGGATTTAAAAAGTACCTGTCAAAAAACACAGGCGATGGTGGATTGAGCCCCGGGAAACTTGTGTTTACTGAAGAGTTGGAACAATTTGCCGGTCGTCCTTATCCGGAAATTGCACGCGAGATTATCGGTGTCCGTGCTCCCGATGCTTTTAATGTGGGCGGGCCATCGCTCGTGGCACTGATTCATGCTGCTCAATTACTGGATAGCCAAGATTATGAAGTAAAATTCTATGGATTGTCAGGAAGGGATTTAACAGCAGGAGAGATCTTTGCAATGATCAGTAAAACCCCGCTGGATTTCGGAAACTACCGCCCGGATTCCCAAAAACCGACCCCGTTTACCGATGTTTTATCCGATCCCGATCACGATAACGGCCACGGTGAAAGAACTTTTGTCAATAACATCGGCGCCGCCTGGGATTATTACCCGAAGGATATTCCGGATGATTTCTTTCAGGCCGATATGGTTTGTTTCGGCGGTACGGGCCTGGTGCCCCAAATTCACGATGGACTGACTGAACTGCTTGCCAAAGCCAAAGAAAATAATTGTATTACACTGGTTAACACGGTTTTCGATTTCAGGAATGAGAAGAAGAATCCCGGGCTGCCCTGGCCTTTGGTGTCAACCCATCAGGATTTCGGCATGATCGATCTGTTGATAATGGATTGTACCGAAGCCATAGCTATCAGCGGCAGGAAAACATTGGACGAAGCCGCACGCTTTTTTGCAGAAACCGGTGTTTCTTCCTGTATCATAACCAATGGTGCACAAAACCTTATCGCCTGGTCGGGCGGAGGTTTGTTTGAAAAAACCGACCTCATCACAATGCCTGTTTCCAAAACCGTTACAGATGAGTTGAAATCGAATCCGCATAAAAAAGGCGACACCACCGGTTGTGGTGATAATTTTGTTGGAGGGATTATTGCGTCCGTAGCCTGGCAACTGAAAACCAGAAAAAAAGGCCATATCGATTTGGTGGAATCCCTTTCCTGGGGAGTGGCGTCCGGTGGCTTTTGCTGCTTCACAATCGGTGGAACTTACCTGGAAGACTCCGAAGGTGACAAGAAAGCTAAAGTTCAGAAAATACAGCAAGACTACCTCCGGCAAATTGGCTATCCGTCAGTTTAATTATCCAACCCGCAGGAACTGGCACTCTGCACTTAGTTAATTCTATATCAGAACATTCAACTGTAATGCCAATCATTCAGCAAAATAAAATAGTGCTTTTCGGAGCCGGAAAAATCGGAAGATCATTCATCGGCCAGCTGTTCAGCCGCGGTGGTTACGAGGTCGTTTTTGTGGATGTTTACAAGCAACTGATCGATGAATTAAACATCAGGCGTTGTTACAAAGTTATCATTAAGTCTGATAATGAGGAAGTTTTGATTATTTCCAACGCAAGAGGAGTTTATGCCGGCGACCACGAATCCGTAGCCATGGAGGTAGCAACCGCAGGCATTGTATCCGTTTCGGTTGGTCAAAACGGCTTACCGGGTATTTTTCCTTTACTCGCCAAAGGATTAACTAACAGGCTTATTAATCAACCTGATGCCCCACTCGACATCATTATCGCCGAGAATATGCGGAATGCAGATCTGTATTTTCGCGATGAGCTAAAAAGACTTTTACCTGATGGATATCCTTTCAATGAACGGGTTGGACTGGTGGAAACCAGTATCGGAAAAATGGTACCGATCATGCTCAAAAAAGACGTGGACGAAGATATCCTGCAGGTTTTTGCAGAACCTTATAACACCCTGATACTGGATAAAAAAGCATTTAAAAACCCCATACCGGCTATCGAGGGGCTATCGCCAAAAGACAACATGAAAGCCTGGGTCGACCGTAAATTATTCATCCACAACCTGGGCCATGCAGCCGCCGCTTACATCGGATACCATTATAATCCCGGGTTTATCTATATTCATGAAGCGCTTGATGTGCCCCATATTTTAACCCTGGTGAGAAAGGCAATGCTCCAATCGTCTGAAATTTTGCAACAACTATACCCAGGAGAGTTTACCGAAGCCGGGTTAACCAATCATATCGACGATTTGCTAAAACGTTTCCGTAATAAGGCACTGGGTGACACCATTTACCGGGTTGGTTGCGATTTACCCCGGAAACTGGGACCCGATGACCGCCTGGCAGGGGCAATAAAAGCAGCTTTAGCGCATGGACTGCCTTATGACAGGATACTTTTTCCGCTGGTTTGCGGTTTTAATTTCCGGGCACAGGACGAGCAAGGAAACAGGTTACCGCAGGATATTGAATTTGCGGCTCTTTATGAACAAGGTTTTCAACCGGTATTAACCAAAATATGCGGGTTTGATCCATCTCAAAACGTTGACTTATTCAATAAAGCCCAACTTATTGAGGAGAGGTTAAAGAATACTAACCCAGATAAAGGCAATTAGCCATTGCACCCTTCGGGGCTAACATCAATATTACGTTACAGTTACCGTTTCCGTTTCCGATTCGGGTTCCGATTCCGTTTTCGATTCCGATTCCGTTCCGATTCCGATTCCGTTCCGGTTCCGATTCCGTTTTCGATTCTGATTCCGTTTCCGTATCGATGGGCCTCACCGATCGCTGTTGTATAGCCATTTCATTGCAACGAATACCGCAAAAGCCCTGAAAGGGCGAAATCCGCCAGCACAGGGTGTAGCCCTGTGTTACTAAGCCCCTCAACCCCATAGCCGTCAACCTAATGATTTAATTAGTTGATAATCTAGCATATGAGATCCCTTTTGTTGTTTAAAGTATTAAAGGAGTTAGAGATTCCCGGACCCGTTTTGGATTTCAGCCGATAAACTTCAAGGGACGCATATTTGAGCCCACCACCCTCCATCCTGCTCACCGA
>CAIXKO010000857.1 GCA_903919925.1 uncultured Bacteroidota bacterium
TGGTTTTACTGATGATGCCACGGTATGGGAGAAAGCAGGAAACCAGATTCATTTGGCAGAGGGCCAGGAGAGCAATATTAAAATTACCAGGCCGGAAGATCTGGTTATCGCAGAAGCTCTGCTGACCAAAAGTTTAAACAGTATATTTTAACAACTATGCTAAAAATCAGGAAGGTATACCTAAACAACGAAAATAATAAACCATTGATAAACTAGCCATTAGTAGTAATTAATTTTAATAAAAGTTTCTTGAAAGACCTTGCTGAAATCCCGGTTAGGAATAGAAAACGAATAGAGCGATTTGCTTTTGTTGAAGTAAATAGGCTCAATTCGCCTCGTCAAATTCCGAACTTTGGCAAGCTGGCAGGTTATGACCATTTCTTTAAAATCAGGTTCGGTAATTACCGGGCCGGTGTCAGGATTGAGAATAATCAACTGGTTTTTGACAGGATTCTCCATCGAAGGGACATAAACAAATTCTATCCTTAGTAACTCCCTGATTCTTTTGTCTTTTGTCTTTTGTTATTTGTTATTTGCTATTTGTTATTTGCTTATTTACAGCCGCTATGTCCAGAAAACTCATCCTCCTTTTTGCCTGTACTCTCTTATTAACCAACGGATTTGCCCAAAAAACCCTGTGGACAACCGGTAATGCACGAACTCTGGCTGCCGGGCAGCAGGAGTTTGGAATCATTCAACCTTTTCAGATCGGTATAAACGATAAACTGGAATTATCAGTAAGCCCACTAGCCGGCTTATTTCTGGTACCCAATATTTCCTTTAAATATCGGTACAATGAAGGACCCTGGATGATTGCGACTCAACATACTTACCTTATGCCCTCGATGCTGCTCCACAGCATGCAGGATAGCCTCTTTACCAAACTCATCCCGCGCGATACCCTCACATTTTCTGATACTCTCAGGATTCCTTATGTTTTTTCGTTTCGAAACCAGGTTATGGTAACGCGGAAAATTGGCACGGAAACTTTAGTAACCGGTAAAGTTGGTTTCGAATTCAGCCTGAAATCCAAGGCCGATTCTTTGCCCGCACTCACCTACCCTCAGTTTTATCTGCAATCCACCACCCTCAATAAAAAAGTATTGTGGTACACCGGTATCCGGGTAGATGGTAATTTATATAATGATTTCAATTACATGGCTGAGCTTGATTTTGTATCATCCGGTTTTGATGTTGAGCATTGGGCCATTGAGCATAAGGGCTACTTTATCTGGAATAAAAGCATCAAATTCGCTGCCCTTATCGGTTACAAAATGAGCTATGGAACTTATCCATTCCCCGCAAGCAATCCTATATCCAATCAGGGACGTTTTTTTATTTTCCCGGTGGCCGACCTGATCTGGAAACTGAATATCAAACGGCAACCCGTTAAAGACATGTTCAGGGTTCAATAAATAAACTTTGGAAACTTTCTAAACTTTTTTCGTTTCCTATTGTTATAGAGTTTACATTTGCAAAACATTTGTAAACGAGTACGGGTATGGACGAAAAGCATGGGAATTTTTTATTAAGAGTTTACGAATTGTATAACCGATTCGGGATCAAGAGCATCACCATGGATGATGTGGCACGCGAACTGGGTATTTCAAAGAAAACATTATATGAGTGTATCGAGGATAAAGCTGAGCTCGTAAAGCATGTAATGGAAATGGTTTATCGCTATCATGGCGAAAAACTCAACGATATCACCACAAGGGGCCTCAATGCAATCGAAGAACTTTTTGAGGTTAACCGCTATATGACCCAGATGATCAAGGAACAAAATCCTACCCTGGGCTACGATATGCAAAAATATTACCCCGAACTTCATAAGTCACTGATGCAGGAACAGCGGCAGCGTATGCATGATGCTATCCGCCAAAACCTTGTGAAAGGCATAGAAGAAGGTTTATATCGCAAAGAAATGAATGTGGATATCATATCCAAACTCCACATGACCCGTATGGAATACCGCTACAGGCAGGATGCTTTTCAGATTACTGATGTTGATTCTCAAGATGTTATGAGAGAAATATTTGTTTACCATCTGCATGGTATAGCAAACGAAAATGGTATTAAAATTTTAAATGAAAAATTAAACACTCAATGGAAATGATAGAACCTAGGAAATTTTATTTGGTATTACTCCTGGCATTTGTTCTGGCAGGTAACGTAACTGCTCAGTCGCAGGAGTATAACTTAAAGCAGGCTCAGGAGTATGCAGTACAGCATAACTATCAGGCCCGCAATGCTGTGATTGATATTGCGCTTGCCGTTAAAAAAATCAAGGAGACCTTATCTTCGGGGCTCCCACAGGCTGAAGCCAGTATCGGTTATACCAACTTTATTAATATTCCGACACAGCTGATACCTGCTGAATTTTTTGGTGGCAAGCCAGGCGAATATATGGAGGTGCAGTTTGGTACCAAAAATAACGTGAGCGCTCAGGCGCAACTGAGCCAACTGGTATACAGTGGTTCCTATTTTGTTGGGCTGAAAATGTCGAAAATTGCCCAGGAAATGACTCACCTGCAGCTGGAACAGGTTCAACAAGATGTACGTCAGGCGATTGCGTCATCTTACATATTGTGCCTGGTAGCGGAAAAAAACCGTGATCTCATGGCAGAAACGATTACCACCATGGAGTCATTGGTGAAAGACTCACGGGCAATGCAGCAAAAAGGATTTATGCAGGAAACGGATGTGGATAAGCTCACCCTCCTTTTGGCAGATCTGAAAACAAATCAGTTGAATGCCGCCAATCAGATTCGTAATGCCTATTCCCTTCTGAAATTCAATATGGGACTCACCATCACTGATGAGATCACGCTTACTGATAATCTGGATATTTTACTGATGGCTACAGATCCCGATGGATTGCTTGCACAAACATTTGATGCAAATAGTGTTATCGGTGCCAAAATGATGGAAGCACAGTCAAATCTATCGAAACTTCAGGTGAAACTTGCTCAAACCGAATACCAGCCGGTTGTTTCAGCGTTTTTATCCCAAACAGAAAATGCCCAGCGGAATAGCTTCTCATTCTTTAATTCCAAAGAAAAATGGTTTCCAACAACCATCTTCGGAGTAAACGTGGGTATCCCTATTTTCAGTTCCGGAAAACGGTATTATAAAGTTCAGCAGGCAAACCTGAATTATGAAAAATCGCTGAATACCAAGCGTCAGGTAAATGAAAGCATCGCTTTGGGAGCATTAACTGCTAAAAACAATTTTCAGGTATCAGTGGAAACATTCCGCAACAAGCGGGAAAACTTTGAACTGGCAAAAAAAATCTATGCCAAGGATCAGATCCGTTACAAATCGGGTGTTGCTTCCACCACCGATCTGAATCAAACATACAATTCCTTGCTTCAGGCACAGGGAACTTACCTGGGATCCATTATGGATCTGTTTACAAAGAAATTTGAATTGCAGAAAGCGTATAATGTATTATAAACGTGATGCGGAAGAACGGTAGAGATGCATAATTGCGTGTCTTGAAAAGTGACGAGTGACAAGTGACAAATTAAAAAAGAATAAAATAAAGAAAAGAATATGAAAAAAGTAGTGATTCCAATAGTAGTATTAATTGCCGTAATGGCCTTATCATGCAACCGGGAGCGGACTGTAGAACAGGTTAGTGCAGAGGTAACCACCACACGGAAGCAAATTGCCGAACTTTCATTAAAGCTATCCGTACTTGAATCTGAACTTGCTGTTAAGCAGCCTGCTAAAGGAGAAAAAATAACCAAGGTGGTGGTTGAAACAGTTAAGAAAATGAATTTCAATGACTACATACAATCAAGCGGAATTGTTGAAGCTGTTAAAGCTGCTTCCATCAGTCCGGAAATGGGCGGTAAAATTGAATCCATTCCGGTAAAGGTTGGCCAGCCGGTTAAAAAGGGCCAGCTTTTGATGACTCTGGAAGCCAAAGTCATGCAAAGCAGTATATCTGAGTTGGAAAAGGGTTTTGAACTGGTAACCACTTTATTCAATAAGCAGAAAGAGTTATGGGATCAGGGAGTAGGTTCGGAAATGCAGTTTCTGGAAATCAAGAACCGTAAAGAATCGATGGAACGTACCATGAATACCCTGAAATCGCAGCTCGAGTTAACCAAAATTTACGCTCCTTTCGATGGAAGGGTGGAGAAAATCTCAATGAAAGTGGGTGAACAAGCCTCACCCGGCCGTGGAATTATCGATGTGGTAAACCTATCGAGCCTTTATGTAAACACCGAGGTTTCCGAGGCATTCATGCAAACGGTTAACCGGGGTGATTCCGTCACCGTTGAGTTTCCAAATCTGCAGGGTCTGGTTAAAACCATCACTATTGCATACAAAGGAGATGTTATCAACCCCCAAAGTAGAACCTTTAGTGTTCGGGTAGAGATACCGAATACCAATCAGGAAATAAAACCGAACATGCTGGCTAACATGAAGATACGGGTAATTAACATTAAAGAAGCCATTGTTGTTCCTACAGCGTTGATCCGTCAGGATGTGGAAGGATCGTATGTTTTTACCATTCTGAACTCCTCATCAAAGGCTGCAGCTCATAAAGTTTATTTGAAAACCGGAAGTTCTGATGGGAATATTACGGTTGTTGAAAGTGGTTTGGCCGGTGGTGAGATGATCATCAGTCAGGGCTACAATCACGTAAAAGAGGGTAGCCTGGTTACCTGGAATTAATTCTTATTTAATTGAACTGAAGTAAAATCAGATGGAAAATCAAGATAAGTTGTTGATCAGGGATTTTAAGCTCACTACCCTGGCGCTGAAAAACAAGAGCACTGTTTATTTGCTCGCTTTTATGCTGCTCGTTTTTGGGGTTATCGCATATGTAACCATGCCCAAAGAGCTGTTTCCTGAAATAAATTTCCCGACGGTATTTGTGCAAACGGTATATCCGGGCAACTCACCGGAGGACATCGAGAATCTCATTACCCGCCCATTAGAGAATGAACTGCAAACAGTTAAGGGGATCAAATCTCTGAAATCGAATTCGTTGCAAGATTTCTCGATGGTGTTTGTGGAGTTTCAGACCAATATCGATATTAAATCGGCGCTGCTTGAAGTAAAGGATGCAATTGACAAAGCCAAGAGCAAATTGCCAACCGATATGATATCGGACCCAACTGCGATGAATTTCGATTTTAATTCGCTTCCGATTCTCAATGTAAACCTATCAGGTGAGTATTCCATCGGCCAATTAAAGGGCTATGCCGATTACCTGAAAGATGAGATTGAACGTGTGAATGAGGTTTCGAAGGTAGATATCACCGGAGTGGATGACCGTAAAATCCTGGTTGAAGTAGATCTTCCAAAAATGGAGGCTCTGGGAATCAGTTTCTCAGCAATTGAGAATATCATGCGAATGGAAAACATGTCCATGTCGGGTGGTGAAATCAAAATCGGTAAAACCCGTCGCTCGGTACGCACGGTTGGAGAATTCAAAACCATCGATGATATCCGTAATATTGTTATCCGTCAGGATCCTGCAAATACGGTGTACCTCAAGGATGTTGCCACGGTTACGGACGGATTCGGTGATAAGAAATCGTATGCCCGGCTCAATGGTCATCCGGTAGTTACCCTCAATGTAGTTAAGAAATCAGGTCAAAATTTGATCAGCGCCACACAATCGACCTTTGCGATTGTAAGTGCCGCAAAAAAAGACGGATCAGTACCGCAGGATCTTCGGATTGATTATACCGCAGATCAGTCGGATGGCATTAAAAAGCAATTAGGCGAACTGGAAAACAGCATTGTGATGGGGATCATTCTGGTTATTACCATTTTGTTCCTTTTCCTGGGACTCCGCAATGCACTGATCGTTGGGCTTGCCATCCCGATGTCGCTGCTGATCACCTTTGTGATCCTCACGCTTCAGGGGGCGCAAATAAATATGATCGTATTATTTTCACTGATTCTGGCATTGGGGATGCTTGTTGACGATGCGATTGTGGTGATGGAGGTCATCACGCGATTCCGAGAGAAGGGGTACTCCAAATTTGAGGCCGCCAGATTGGCGGTTGGTGAAATCGCCATTCCGGTAATTACCTCCACTCTAACCACTGTGATTGCCTTTCTTCCACTGATATTCTGGGGAGGCATGATGGGTGAATTCATGAAATACATGCCAATCACGCTTATGGTGGTTTTGGGGGCCTCCTTATTGGTTGCTTTGGTTTTTGTACCGGTTTTCACGGTTTCGTTTGAAGCCCATGATCATACCAAACCCCATAGCAGCCGCCGTGTTTATTTTGCTGCAGCCATTGTTGCAGCTGTAGCCGCACTGTTTTATGTTACCGGCATTTACTGGATCGCCAATCTGCTTACGCTCATGGTGCTTTTGATGATCATGCATCAGCTGTTCATGAAAAAGTTTGCCTATTGGTTCAGTGAAATCCTGATGGTAAGATTTGAGAACTTCTATCTACGGTTTATACGATACAGCCTCAATAAGAGTCGTCCTTACTGGTTTTTGGCCGGCACAGTTGCTCTTCTGGTATTTACGATGGCATTTTTTGGTGCACGGCATGGTGAAACCCGCTTGTTTCCGAACGGTGAACCTGCCATGATAAATATTTTTGCAGAGTTGCCATTGGGTTCTGATATTTCGGTAACCGACTCGGTTGCGCGAATGATGGAAACTAAAACCAAGGAGGTTTTGGGCGAAAACATGAATTTGGTAAAATCGATGCTCACTATGGTTGGATCGGGTGTGCGGCGCGATAACGAAATGGCAACCGGCGAAACTCCACATCGGGCGGAAATTAATCTGAACTTTGTTGATTACCCATTGCGTAACGGAGTAAATACCAATAAGATCATGCAGGATCTGAGCAAAGCTTTTATTGGTCAGTACCCTGGAATTGAGTTCTATCTCGAAAAGCAGGAATCAGGTCCGCCAACTGGTAACCCTATTAATATTGAAATAGCGGGTAAGCAATTTGACCAGCTTTTGGCCTATGCCGATACCGTAATAAACAAAATTGATGCCTCTGGTATTCAGGGTATCGAAGGGTTAAAAACCGATATCGAATTGGGGAAACCTGAACTGCTGGTAAACATCAACCGCGATAAAGCACAGCGTTACGGGCTGTCAACCATGGTAATTGCTTCAACCATACGTACCGCTTTGTTTGGAAAAGAAATATCTGATTTTAAGATCGGAGAAGATGAATACCCGATTCAGATCAGGTTGGCTGAAGCCTACCGTTATGATTTAAGCAGCCTGATGAACCAAAAAGTTACCTCGATGAACATGGCAACCGGCCAAATGATTCAGGTTCCGATTAGTGCAGTTGCCGATTTTACTTACAGCACCACCTTTGGATCGGTGAACCGTAAAAACGTAGAACGTGTGGTTACGCTATATTCCAACGCCATGGCAGGTTACAATGCCACTTCCATCAACAAGCAATTAATAGCACTGCTGAAAGATATGCCTTTACCCGAAGGTTATGCCATACATTTCACGGGCGAGCAGGAGCAAACTGAAAGCAGCTCACTATTCATGATGGAGGCTATGTTGCTGGTTCTGGCACTGATTTTCGTGATCCTGGTTACTCAGTTCAACTCTTTTGGAAAAACGCTGATCATCCTCACCGGTATATTCTTCAGTATTATCGGAGTGTTCTTTGGATTAGCCATCTTCAAGCTCGATTTTATCATTATCATGACCGGCATCGGAATCATTGCTCTTGCAGGAATTGTGGTGAAAAACGGGATCGTGCTGGTTGATTACATTACCCTGCTGAAAGAAAGGAAACGCATGGAACTCGGATTGCCCTCTGGAGCAGCATTATCGAAAGATGTTTCGAAAGAATGCATCATTGAAGGAGGACAAACCCGTATGCGACCAGTATTAATGACCGCATTAACCACCATCCTGGGTATGTTACCACTGGCCATCGGATTGAATATAGATTTGATCGGTATGTTTACCGAATTTAAACCGCATATCTATTTTGGCGGCGATAACGTGCTGTTCTGGGGACCCATGTCACAGGCTATTATCTTTGGGTTGGTGTTTTCCACTTTCCTCACCTTGGTAATTGTTCCGGTGATGTATCAGGTTGCACAGCAAACCAGGATATATCTGACGCCGAAACAAAAGGGGTAGGATTTGAAGTAAGAGATTCGAATGCAGAATTCCGTCAGCTCTAATGTGGAGACATCAGGGCTGACGGGATCAACCTCACCCCCGGCCCCATAGCCGTCAACGTAATGATTTATTTGGCTTTTTGAAGGAGAGTTTCCATCAATTTCAATGTTTCCATATGAACGCATTGGTGGTTGGGATGGAGGTCGGTGGACGCAAATATGCGTCCCTATATTTGTATCCTTTTCCTATAAATTCAATGCTTCCGTAAGTTGGCATCGGTGAGCAGGATGGAGGGTGGTGGGCTCAAATATGCTAGATTATCAACAAATTAAATCCTTAGGTTGACGGCTATGCCGGCCGGGGGTGAGGCGGATCGCACCAGCAAGTAACTCAGGACCAGTGGGCAAGGTGGATTCTTACCCAGCTTTGCTGATCCATATCCGAGTATATTAAAATCCTTCTACCGAAGCAAAACCATTTTACCCCAGTCCTTTTTTGATCCGATTCTAAGCTCGTATATATAAGTGCCCGGATTTACGTCGCGGTTCAATTCATCGCGTGCATTCCAGTAATAGGTAAAATCGCCTGGTGCCAGGGTTTTGTTTAGTACTTCCATAACCTTTCTACCGGCAAAGTCATATATATCAAGTATAACCAACGATTCTTCCGCAACACTGAAGGCAATTCCGGTGGATCTTTTAAAAGGATTTGGGAAATTTTTACTCTGGATGGCTGTAGTATCAGTAGTGATAGTAGAAATCGGGATAGCCGAATACTGGGACTGGTTATGCGAATCGGTAACTTTTACCATGATATTCCACAAATGATTTTCCTCGCTTGCAAGCCCACTCAGCGTTCCATCTTCGGTTAAAGCAAGATCGGCGGGGAAATCGGAAGGAGAAAAAGAAACTGAATAGTTCTCAAACAACAACTGGTTTATACTAACCGATGCATATTTATACAATGTTCCATCTCCATTTGATATCCCAACCTGCCAGGGATAGTCACCTTGATTCGGAATACTCCGTTTACCATATCCAAATTGGATGCGGCCATCGGAATATAAACGGGCGCTAAACGAAACGGGATAGATTTTCAGACCGGTATATACCGAAGCTTTCCATTCAAAAGTAACCAGTGAATCAGTCACTTTATAAAGCAAAACATCACCGGGCACATTAATTTTAACATCAGCACCAAAGGGTATTATACTTTTCCTTACCGTGAAAATGACATCCTGGTTAACTACATAAGGATACTGGATATACTCATTCTCAAAAAACAAGGATCCACCGGCATCAACAACCAAACTTTTGTATTTAGTACCGTAAAATGGGAAATCAAACGGGAGGTTAACCCGCTGAAACTGTTTTCTGTTTTCGTAATCGGCAAGGGTATCAGCGCCCGTAACATCCTTAAAATCATCAGCAAAATCTTTTTCTTTATATTCTTTAACCAAATCCCATTTATAAGGAGGCTGACCGCCGCTGGCCATCAGCTGTGCGTAAAAAGGCTGACCTGTCGAAATATTGGTAATTGCAGGCTTTTCAACTTTAAGTTTGCTGAAATTCAAAGTCGTGGTGAGGCTGGTAAAGGTCAGATTGTTATTCACGATGGCCACATTCCTATGTTTCGACATCACCTCGTTGGTGCCCTGGTAATAATTAATTACCGAAAACTCGTCAATCTGGCCGGAAGCTAGATTATTGGGATCATTTTCCTCAACCATCAGGAAGAGTTTAACCGGAACACCAGGATCCAGAGAGCTGATAAACGGGGTAATGTCCAGCCCGAATTCAAAGCGTTTGGGATCGGCCTGGTTTTCCTGATCCTGGAGCGGGGTATAATCACCCTGGTAGTCAAATATCGGAAAACTGAGTGTTTCCTGAGGTTTTACAGCTGTTGTATCCTTGGAAAAGCCTGCAAGAATCCGAAATCTCTTCCTTTGCTGATGCCTCATAACCACCCGCATGGTTAGTTCGGGGTTATAATATTTCATGGCCGTAACCACATGCACCGATCGGTTCCAGATACCGCCATCGTTACCTTCGCGGGCAACCACGCTATAGAGGACATAAGCTTTGCCATTCTTTTCCCAGCCCTGGCCCCAGCTATTAACCGCTATGAGGGCTCCAATCTCCCAATCCTTCATGTTCACCAATCCATCATTATTAATGTCCAGATTATTAGTGAATATATTATCGTGGTTGAGGTCAATTTTAACTGAATCATTGTAACCAACAAAGGTCATGGCATGTCCTACATTATTTCCAAAGGAGTAGATAACCGGCCATTGTTCTTTGGAATCGGGATCGGTCCACTTACGGGTATCCATCCGGTCGGACGAAATCTGAAAGCTGGCCACTCCGCCTTCAGGTGCATCTTCGAAATGATTAAACAGATATTGTTTAAAAACTGCGAGTTCTTCAGGAGTGCCCACCGGAAGGGAATAATTGATGGAAACCCTGTTTTGCATGGCCCGGTAATATTTATCATAGCCCGACATCCAGATGCCGGTACCCTGCATATAATAAGGGTAATCAACAAAATTGGGACTACCGGCAGTTTTTACGATCTCCCAGCTGTCGAAATAGCTTACACCCACGCCGCCATCGCTGCTATTGAGGAGGTTCCATACAAAGCCCGGAGTGTATTTATTTTCAGGTTTATTGGAAGGAAGGTTTCTCAGCCGATTGATCTCGTAGGTGAAAACATAGCCGATGCTGCTGGCCTGATTACAACTCCAGCCAAATTGGTCGAAAACCGATGGAAAAAAGACAGTTGTTGAATTGTCGACCTTCAACGGAAGTCCGGTTCCGCCCTTTAACCGATACTTTTGTGGCACCGGATAAACCGGGTAATCGCTGATGTTTTGTGATTGCCCTGATATCAAAATACTGGTAAGCCCCAGTAGAAATATTAGCTTTTTCATTTTTCGTTTCATAAATCGCACAAATATAACGCGTAATTTTATAAAGGTGGTTATACTTTTACGGGCAATAAAACCGTTAGCAAAGCCGGCTATTTGCCTAATGATCATTTTTTCCCATCTTTGACCACTTTTTAATTCCGAAAGTTGTGCACAAGGGGTTTGTCGTTTTTGTTTTAGGATGTATCTGTCTTTTCAGCCAATCTTTGCATGCCCAGAAAGAGGGAGCCGTTTGGTATTTCGGGCAAAATGCAGGATTGGATTTCAACGAATACTACCCAAGGCCGCTCACCGATGGTCAAATTACCACTCGTGAGGGGGTTGCCTCCATATGCGACAAAGACGGTCAATTACTGTTTTATACTGACGGCCAAAAGGTATATAACCGCAATCATGCCATTATGGATAATGGTGATGGCTTGTTTGGTGATGCTTCCAGCACACAGTCGTCGATTATTGTTCCCAAGCCGGGTTCCACCACCGAGTATTATATTTTCACCGTTGATCAGGCGGTATCAGCAATATCACCAAACCCTGCTCTTAAGTACAATGGATTAAACTACAGCGTGGTTGATCTGTCTGTAAACACTCCTTATGGCCGGGTTACTCAAAAGAACATCCAGATGCCCGGTACTACGGACGTTCTGTTTACCGAAAAAATCACGGTTGTCAAGCACAAAAACGGACAGGATTACTGGATCATCGCCCACCAGTTTGGCACCTGGGCGTTTTATGAATTTAAACTTACCAACGGGGGGGTAGTGCTGGATGGTGCGGTCACTGCCGGGTCGGAGCACAGAATCGACGAAACTGACCGGAATAACCGCGGAGCCACCGGATATTTGAAGTCATCACCAAAAGGAGATTTTTTAGCTGCTGCAGTTGAAGGGATGAAGTTTTTTGAACTTTTCAGTTTCAACAATTCAACCGGTGAAATCAGTTTGATCGCAAACCTTCCGGCAGGCGATCCCGGCAATCCCAGTAGTAAATTAGGAGCAGCATATGGTGTTGAATTTTCGCCTACGGGCAATTTCCTTTATGGATCCACGCGAAAAGAAGGTATTATTTATCAATGGGATATTTCATTGACAAGTGAGAGCGCAATAAATAAGAGTGTACAGTTTATACGTCCGCCAACCTCCGTATTGTGCGGTGCCCTACAGCTCGGGCCCAATGGGAAAATTTATGTATCGCTTTCCGGTCAACCCTATTTAGGGGTCATCAATTCTCCGATCCAGCAAGACTGTCATTACCTGGAGCACGGCGCCAGTTTGATGAATAACGCTACGGGTGAAGGCGGGAAAGCCTATTTCGGGTTGCCCACCTTTCTTTCCGATTTCTTCCAGGCTGCGCAATTTTATTATGAAAACACTTGCCAAAACGATTTTACCAATTTTTATATGTCGGCCAATAAATACACCATTGATGGATTGCCATCCTGGGATATTTACGACGAAACCGGCAATATTCTAATAGGAAAAGCAACTGTTGATCCCCAAACATTTGAAGGTTCTTACCGCTTTACCATTCCAGGCAAGTATCTGGTAAAATTTAAAGTTAATCAATTTGGAGGTATCATAACACAGGATCAGCTCATTACTGTTCATCCACTGCCTGAACTCAACTTTCCCGATACTACCAGCATGTGCAAGGGAAGCCCCGCATTGCTGGATGCCGGCGACGGGGCCTTCTACAGATGGCGCGACAATCAAAACCTGAATGTTGATCGCTATCGCACTATTTATAACCCTGGTAAGTATTCAGTTACGGTAACCAGCTATAACGGCTGTTCCAACACTGACTCTACCGTGGTTGAGGAAACTCCGCTGCCGGTTATCAAAGATACACTGGTATCATTGGCAGGTTGCGGCATTGCCAACGGTTCGATCACACTGGATATGGATTTGGGCGCCGACCAGTATGATTTCGTTTGGAAACAGTTTCCTGCCAACAATACTAACAGGGCACAGAATCTGTCGTTTGGGGTATATGATGTAACCATTACCTCCCGCATCACCGGATGCTCTCTGGTTAGTAAAATCAGCGTTTCGGAGAAAGATGCACCCGCGGTTGATATTCACGCCTCCGTGACCGGGCCTTCCTGTCCGGGTTCAAAAGTTACCTTAAAGGCTGAAGGTGGTGCAAATTACCTGTGGGAAAATCCGGCAGGCGTATTATTAGACACCGTTAGCGTTTACCCGCTGAAAACAACTACCTACCGGGTAAAGGGTTTTTCGGTGGACCCGCTTACCCAGAAAGAATGCTCAGCTTTTGGAGAATTAACCGTTGAGGTTTTTACTTTCAACAATCCTCAGCTGGGTGCTGATAAAGTTGGATGCCAGGGTGACACTATCGGAATCGATGGCGGAGGAGATTATGTTTCGTGGAAATGGAGCAACAAGGAAACCACCAGGCTGGTGGAAATTACTCAATCAATACCCCAGCTGATTGTATATGTTACCGATAAAAATAATTGTGTTCTTACCGATACTACCAGTGTTCTGATCAAACCACTGCCGGCTATCAGCCTGGGAGAAGATATTATTAAGTGTAAATCCAACCCTATTTCACTTACGGGAGGTGTTGGCGACTTTTATTCCTGGAGCCCCGGTGGCGATACCACTGCCAGTATCCAGGTAAATGAAACCGGAACTTACCATTTAACCATCCGGAAAAATGGGTGCACCAATACAGACAGTATCCAGGTAACGATTAAACCGCTGCCAAAAGTAAACCTGAATATGCCCCGCGATACCTCGCTTTGTTTGACCGACAGCATTAAACTCAGTGGCGGCAAGGGGGATAGTTATTTATGGAGCAGCGGGGAAACGTTGCCTGAGATTTACGTTAAAGAATCGGGGCAATATATTCTAACCGTCAAGCTCGATAACTGCGCCAACAGCGATACAGTGAATCTTACCGTCAACCCGCAGCCCAAAGTTGATTTGGGAAAGGATTCGGTTTACTGCAAATCGAATCCGATCAGGCTATCCGGTGATGATGGCGCCTCCGATTCTTACCTTTGGAATACAGGAGCCACTGGATCGTTTCTGATGGTTGACACCACCGGAAACTATTCGCTTACCGTTGGGAAAAAAGGATGTTACAGCAGCGATACCGTGATGATCCGGGTTAACGATCCTGCAAAGCTGGTAATTGATTCGGTCAGTACTTCCCCTGTATCCTGCCCGGGAAACCGCGATGGAAGTTTGCTTATATACGCACGTGGCACCGGAACATCTTATGAGTATAGCATCGATGGGGGTTCTTCCTATTTTGACAGTCCTCTCTTTCAGGGACTGAACGGAAATTATAATTTTCAGATTGTGGTGAAGGAAGATGGGGCCTGCACAGTGAATTACTCCAAGGATATTATGTTTGAAGAACCCGATAGCATCCTGATTAAATATCGTTTGGTATCACCCAGTTGTGAAACCTGCCCGGATGGAGAGATCAATCTCCGGATAGAGGGCGGTACGCCACCATATTCTGTTAAGTGGTCAACCAATGATACAATTACCTATTTGTCGAATATGATATTAGGTAAGTATCTCGTTTGGGTTACAGATTCCGAAAGATGCCGGCAGAGTGCCCTGATTGATTTAAACCTTGATTATCCGCCATTTCAGATTCCAAACGCCTTTACTCCAAATGGTGATGGGGTGAATGAAAGGTGGGAGATTGCTGCTCTCCAGGACTTTCCTGATTGTCTGGTGAAAATTTACAACCGTGCCGGTAAGCTGATTTGGTGGTCGGAAACCGGCTATCCGGTTGCCTGGGACGGTATCGATAAATCGGGAAACATGATGCCCGTTGGATCTTACTACTATTTGGTTTGGTTAAGTATTGATTTAAAACCGTTAAAAGGGTCAGTCTCCATTTTAAGATGAGGAAAAATCTACTCTACCTGTTTCTGATCCTGTTAGCACCGTTCTCTTCGGTATTTTCTCAGGTCAATTCTTTTTCAGATCAATATTTGTCCAACCTTTTCCTGTTAAATCCTGCACTGGCCGGTACTTTGCAATATGGAACCCTTTCAGTGAATTCGAGGCAGCAATGGGCCGGCTGGGATGGTGCACCTGCCAGTCAAAGTGTGACCTATCATACCAAATGGGCGAGATCTGATGCCCGTTTCACTCCATGGGGATTTGTGAATAAAGGGAAGAACAAATTCAGCAATGTTGGAGTTGGGGGGGGATTTTTTCATGATTCCTATGGTGTATTTCATTTAACCGGTATTCATCTGGATTACTCCTATCACCTATTTCTGAATCAAGGCCGGTTATCTTTCGGGCTATCGACTTCTGCATTTCAGATTGGAACCAGCAGTGTTGTTCTGCCCGATCCCAATGATCCATATCTCGAAAATCCGAATAAAAGCTATTTTGTTGATTTTAATGCAGGTATCCATTATTTTAACAAGCAGGGTTATGCAGGATTTTCCCTGGTACAGCTGGCTAATTCATCGGTAAAATTCGGAAATTATGGTTATCCCGGAAACGAAAA
>CAIXKO010000858.1 GCA_903919925.1 uncultured Bacteroidota bacterium
CAGGAAGAATATGACTTGGTTTCCAACAACTTAAAATCGGTTCAAGCTGAGCGTCAGTTGCTTGATGCTCAGATGGCAAAAACACAGATGATTGCTCCGTTATCGGGGAAAATCGGCTTAAGGAATGTGAGTCCGGGCACCTTTATTCCATCCAACACGCTGATTGCCACGATCCAGCAGGTTGATCCGATCAAGATTGAATTTTCGGTCCCGGAAAAGTATACGCAACTGATGAAGACCGGGATGCAAATCAGTTTTAGCATGGACTACACGCATGATCCCTTTGTTGGACGGGTATATGCGGTAGAATCCGGAGTTGATGAGTCCACCCGCACGATAAAAGTCAGGGCCACTTGTTCAAACGCAAAGCGGCTGCTGATACCTGGAACATTTACCCGTATCAGTGTGGTGCTGGAGCAGATACCGGATGCATTAAAGATACCATCGGAGGCTATGGTAGGCGATATTGCAGGTTATAAAGTTTTTGTGATCAAGAAAGGTAAGGCGGTATCGGTTCCCATATTTGCTGGTATCCGCACCGAGAAAGATGTTCAGATCACTCAGGGATTGCAGCCCGGCGACAGTTTGATTTTAACGGGGCTTTTGCAGATTAACGATGGTACCGCGGTATCGGTTAAGAGCAAAGGGGCGATTAAACAGAATACTTCTAAATAATTAAACCGGCTGAATATGAATTTTTCCGGAATTTTCATCAAGCGGCCTGTTTTGGCCCTTGTTGTTTCCATTTTGATTATTTTGTTTGGTGCGATAGGTTTTTCATTCCTGGGCATCAGAGAATATCCGAGTGTTGATCCTCCTACGGTAACGGTAAGTGCTTCGTATCCCGGGGCAAATGCTGAGATTATTGAAAGTCAGATTACTGAACCGTTAGAAGAGAGCATAAACGGTATTGCCGGTATCAGAACATTAACTTCCTCATCGCGTGATGGAGGGAGCAGCATAACCGTTGAATTCCAGATTGGAACAGATATGGAAGCTGCAGCAAACGACGTTCGTGACCGGGTATCGCGTGCATTGCGTTCCCTGCCACCGGATGTTGATCCGCCGCAGGTGGTGAAATCGGATGCCGATTCCAATCCGATTTTTGGGTTGACCATACAGAGTGACAAGCGAAATCTTTTGCAATTATCGGAGTTGGCCAATAACCTTTTCAAGGAGAGATTGCAGACCACGCCTGGAGTAAGTGAGATCCGTATTTGGGGAGAGAAGCGATACTCGATCAAGCTTTTCATTGATCCATTGAAATTAGCAGGATACGGCCTTACTCCTTCCGATATCCGGGATGCGGTTACGAGGGAGAATATTGAGTTACCCTCAGGAAAGGTTGAAGGTTATGGTACCGAGTTATCGGTAAGGACGATAGGCCGAATCAGCACCAAGGAACAATTTGATGATTTGATTATTCGCGAATCGAAAGGCACATTGGTGAAGTTCAAGGATATCGGGCACGCTGAGCTGATGCCGGAGAATGAAAAAACCGTTATGCGCGGAAACGGCAAAATCCCAATGGTAGGATTGGCCATTATTCCACAGCCTGGTTCGAACCAGATTGCCATTGTTGATGAAGTTAAGAAGAGGCTGGAGCAGATTAAGCGGGAGATGCCTGAGGATATAACTGTTGGAATATCAAGCGATACCACTTTATCGATCAGAAAAGCAATAACGGAGGTCGAGGAAACCATTCTGATTGCCTTTTTGCTGGTGGTGCTGATCATATTCCTGTTTTTCAGGGAATGGCGGACCACGATAATCCCGGTAATTGCGATTCCGATATCGCTGATCGGCTCCTTTTTCATCATGTATGTTTCCGGATTTACGATTAACATTTTAACTCTTCTGAGTATTGTTTTGGCAACGGGATTGGTGGTTGATGATGCAATTGTGGTATTAGAGAATATTTACACCAAAATTGAGAAGGGGATGACCCCAATGGAAGCGGGGTTCAAGGGATCGAAGGAGATTTTCTTTGCTATTTTAAGCACTACGATAACTTTGGCGGCGGTATTTTTGCCGATCATATTTCTACAAGGTTTAACGGGGAAGTTGTTCCGGGAATTTGGCGTTGTTATGGCCGGGGCGGTACTGATTTCGGCTTTTGTATCACTTACGCTCACCCCCATGTTGGCCTCTCACTGGCTCAAGCATACGGAACATCACAACCCGTTTTACCGGGCAACCGAGCCATTCTTTGTGGGTCTCATCGGCTTTTACAACCGGTCATTGAATGTCTTTTTAAAGTACCGGTGGATCTCCTTTATTATTATGGCGATTTCGATAGGATTAGTGGCTTATTTGTGGCCGATAATCCCCGGCGAGCTGGCTCCATTGGAAGATAAGGGCCGGGTAACGATATCGGCTACAGCGCCAGAGGGAGTTTCGTTTGAAAAGATGGATGCGTATATGCAGCAATTAGTTGCCATTGTGGATACTTTACCGGAGAAGGACTCCTATATGGGTTTGACCGCGATGGGTGGTGGATCATCGAATACGGGGTTCATCAGGATTACTTTGGTACCACCGGGTGAGCGTAACCGGACACAGCAGCAGCTGGCCGATTACCTTACCGGAGTACTTAAACCGATGACTTTTGCCCGGAGCTTTGTTACTCAGGAGCAAACTATTGGCGGTGGCCGGAACTCCGGGTTACCGGTACAATTTGTGATCCAGGCAATCAGTTTAGAGAAGTTACGGGCATCGATCCCCGCATTTATGGAAAAAGCCCAGGCAGATCCTGCTTTCCAGGTAGTTGATTTGAATTTAAAATTCAACAAACCGGAGATGACCTTAAGGATTGATCGTGACCGCGCCAGGACGCTGGGGTTAACTTTGCGGGACATTGCAGAAACCCTTCAATTGTTTTTTGGTGGTCAGCGGATGGGATTTTTCATCATGAGCGGAAAGCAATATCAGATTATCTGCCAGGCTGACAGACAGTACCGTGATCAGCCGATTGATTTAAGTACCATATATATACGGAACAAGCAAGGGGTAATGATTCAGCTCGACAATGTGGTTAAGGTAGATTTCAGGGTTAACCTACCTACTCTTTTCCGCTTTAACCGATACATTTCTGCTACGGTATCAGCTTCTCCTGCTAAAGGGTACACACTTGGACAAGGTATTGAGGCTATGCAAAAAGTAGCCGATGAAACGCTGGATGATACCTTTACCACCTCGCTGACTGGTGTATCGAGAGATTATGCTGAGAGTTCGAACACGTTGATTTTCGCATTCCTATTGGCTTTGATCCTGATCTACCTCATTCTCTCAGCACAGTTTGAGAGTTTCCGGGATCCTTTAGTGATTATGTTTACGGTACCTCTGGCAATTGCAGGGGCTCTGATCTCGCTAATTTTATTCTCACAAACCCTGAATATTTTCAGCCAGATCGGGATGATCATGCTGATTGGTATTGTAACCAAGAACGGGATTTTGATTGTTGAATTTGCCAACCAGAAAAAATATTCCGGTATCGATCTGAAAACCGCGGCCCTTGAGGCTGCCACCCAGCGGTTCAGGCCCATTCTGATGACCAGTCTGGCCACGGTGCTTGGGGCGTTACCGATAGCACTGGCTCTGGGAGCCGGAGCTAAGAGTCGCATATCCATGGGAATCGTGATTATTGGAGGGTTGCTGTTTGCGCTCATCCTGACGTTATACGTGATTCCTGCTTTATACACCTACATTTCAGGAACAAAAAAGAAGTTTGAATCCAAGGAGCATTAAAATGAAAGCAGTTTTTATATTTATATCGGGCCTGATTCTTTTGGGGGGTGTATCAATTGGCCAGGACACCCTTAAACTTGACCAGGCTATTGTGATTGCTATGCAAGGCAATTACGATATCACCCTGGCAGTGAAGGATTCGAAACTGGCAGAATTGAATAATACTGCAGGAACGGCCGGAATGCTGCCGACGCTCAACGTTACAGGGGCCCGCAGCATGTCGATAAACAATACCTATCAAAAGTATTATGATGGCACTGAGAAGCAGAGTCCAAATGCGAAGAACAACAGCATCAGTGGCGGAGCGGCTTTGGCATGGACCATTTTTGACGGTTTCGACATGTTTATTCAGAAGAACCGTTTGAATGAACTGGAAAACATGAGTGACATTCAACTTCAGATGGTTGTTGAGAACACCGTGGCTGACGTTATTCAAGCCTATTATGCCATTATTACGCAGCAGAAGATGGTAGCAGTGTACCAGGAGGCGATGACGATAACATCGGAACGTAAGCGAATTGCCAAGGCCGGGGTTACGTTTGGATCGAACTCAGAGTTATCATTTTTGCAAGCTAGTGTTGATTATAATGCTGACAGCTCGGCGTATATCCAACAGGCTAAGATGTTGCAAAACAACAGAGTTGAGTTAAACAGGTTGCTTTGCCGCGATTTGTTTATGCCTTTTGAAGTTACACGGGATATTCCTGTTGAGCCCGGTCTGTTGTTCGAAAAACTTTGGATGAAGGTAAAGGAACAAAATCCAGAGATACGCATGGCCCGCACCAATTTGAGTATCGCGATGCTGGACCGGAAGGCATCGAATTCCAACTTGTATCCGAGGCTCAATTTCACATCCGGGTATAATTTAAGCAAATCAGAATCGGAGGTTGGGATCACCTCGATGAACCGGTTCCGTGGGTTTAATGTTGGGGTGAATGCGGCTTACACCATTTTTGATGGATTTACGCAGAATCAAAGTCGGAGCAAGGCGAGAGTGCGAGTTGAGTCCGCCAAAATTGAAGCCGAGCAGGCAGAGTTGAACACGAAGGCGCATTTGCAAAGGATTTTCAATGATTACCAGACCAATTTACAATTGTCGGCTTTTGAGAAGGACAATATTGATTTAGCGATGCGCAACTTATCGATAGCACGGGAGAAGTACCGGATAGGATCATCGAGTGATATTGAGTTGCGGGAAACGCAAAAGAAGCTGGTAGATGCGGAGAACCGGTATTTGACGGCACAGTATAGGAGTAAGGCAAGTGAGACGGAGTTGATGAGGATGAGTGGGGGGCTGGGTGGCGCTCGGTAAGAGGTTCGCTGGCGCTCACTAAGAGGCTCGCTGGCGCTCGCTAATTGGTTCGCTTCGCTCACTAATAGGCTCGCTTGCGCTTGCTAAATGGGTGGGTGGGGGTGAAGGGAATGGTCGTGAACATAAGGGTTATTTCTACAATAAAACCAGGGTTGACTGATATGGAGTAAGGGAGTAGGGGTAGTGCGGCCAGGTGAGGAGCCCCAGGATGAATCCCGGGGTTAATAATGAGTCAGATGCAATCTGTGGTACAAAGTGCTCCCCCGATTAACCGATTGATGTTAAGTTTGTAGGTTTGTGGACTAAAGTCCCGGATCGGTAGGTTCATTCGATTGGGGGGCTGGTATATCAAGCGTTGATCGGGATGTTGGCAAGCATTTTTCATATAATACCGCATATACCAACTCTAGCCGGCTAAGCTGATTAAGAGTCCCTCTCCGGGTTTCAGACCGGTTACCCGGCACCTTACCATCCATCGGTTAATCGGAGTAAAACTTGGTACCACATCTTGCATTTGGCTCATTACTAACCCCAGATCTTCAGTCTGGGGGTTCAGCCAGCACCTTAGGTTGACGGCTATGCGGCTATGGGGTGAAGGGTGAAGGGTAAAGGGGTAAAAGAAGAAGGCCGTCAAGTGATGCTTGACGGCCTTTGTTTTGCGGGTACGACGAGACTCGAACTCGCGACCTCCGGCGTGACAGGCCGGCATTCTAACCAACTGAACTACATACCCTGCTTGTTCGAGGTGCAAATGTATATGATTTTTTCATTTTTGCAATGAGGGTATCGAAAATTATTTTCGCCAGCTTTCCACCTCTTTGCTTTCGCGGAGCATATCACGCACATTATCAATTTCGGGCGACTCTTTAACTGCCTTCCAATTAAACTTTTCATCATAAGGATCAAGTGCCTTTGCTGGATCAAATATCCGGATATCAACAGGAACAGCCTGATATGGAGTAAAATCGGGCTGGTTGGTAAACATATCCGAAAGATCGGTGGCAGCCGCGTCATACTGGTTGAGGTATGGAACTCCGTGTATATTCCAGAATGTTTTAAAAATACTGCCGAAGCTTACGTGGTTATGAGAAACGTAATTCTTTTTGGAATACGGAGAAATCACCATGAGTATGCTGCGGTGGGCATCAACATGATCGGCCCCACCCTGTGCATCATCTTCGGTGATTACGATAGCCATATTTTTCCAATAGGGCGTGTTGCTGAGGAATTCAACCAACCTACCGATAGCCAGGTCATTATCGCACATATAGCTCTCACGGAAAGGATATCCTGCTTCAGGACGATCACCTGCACCATGATCGTTGGGAACGATTATGGTTAGTACTGATGGGAATTCAGGACTGCTGCCGATGGTTAACTGTTGCTGATTGTCAGCTGCAGGTTTGGCCCACCGGTCATTATACTCCTTGATAAACTGATCGATACGAAATTGATCGGGGATTGCCATGTTGTAGGTAGGGTAAACCCGGGAGGTATTTGCAAAGAGTGGAGCAGGCATTGGAAAATTTGCCAAATGCCTTATTCCCGTGTACTTGTATTCAGGCTGATAGGCTCCTGGTTCAAACATAATGGAAAATCCGAAATTGAAAAAAGGAATTTTATTCCGGTCGAGATGGTCCCACATGGAACCCGCTTCATTATAATCCTCCGGATAAATAGCCCCTGCAGCACCCGTAAAGCCAAGCATTCCGGGAGCTTTGGATCCATCCTTATATTCCCGGTTACCTCCATAATTGGCAGGCACAGTTGCCTCCACCCATTCATTTGGATAGGTGTTAACGAGCCAGCGGTGACCATCGGCCGAAACATCGGAATCCACATAAAAGTTATCTGATAGGGCAAACCGATGTGCGAGAGAGAGATGGTTGATCATGATATCGGCCTTTTCAATTTTCTGAGTTTTAGCGCTATTAGAAAAAGATGCACCAACTCCATAGCGGGCCATTGAAGGTTCGCCATCTGCCTCCTTAAGCTGACCAAAAACCTCATCGAAAGTGCGGTTCTCCTTGGAAACAAACACAATATACTTAATAGGCGATTTGGAATATCCGGGATACAAAGGCACCGGGTTATCCTTGCGTGCAGCAAAGATCCTATCGGTAGACTTTTTGAACAAGAAATTCATGGCTATCACCTCTTTGGTAAGACTTTTCAGTTTACTCTCGGAAGGGATATCCAGTACGGTTACTGATCCTTTCATCAAACTGCCAATATAGGATCCCTCAGGTCCTTTAACAAAATCGGGACCGCCATTGGGGCCACTGCCAAAGCCTTTTGCGTTGGAAACAATCAGTTTTTTACCATCGGCTGTGATCTGGACCTTTGCCGGAAACCAACCCACCGGGATATGACCAACCACCTGTTTAGTTGGAATATCAATAACAGCAATGGCATTGATTCCTGACTCAGCCACATACAACCGCTTCTGGTCAGGCGACACAACGAGTCCGAATGGAATTATGCCACGGAAGCTTCGCAATCGCTGATCTGGAATCAAGGGAATGCTATGAACAATGGTATCGGAGCGGGAATCGATAACAGAGATATTATCGTTGTTACCATTACTCACAAAAACAAAGTTATCAGTGGCAGCAACGGAATTCGGGCTTGAACCGCCTACTGCAGGAAAATCCTCCAGCATTTGCCCTACCAGATTTCCGGTTTTTGTTTTTGCGGTCACCCGGGGATCTGTTTGATTGGAGACATCGATTGTCCAAACCGAAAACGATTCCGCCACATTGGGTTTGCCAAGACCGGGGATATTAACGGTATCATTATGGATACCTTCTTCTGCCTCTTTGGACAGGTAAGCAAAAGCCGGATAATCGAGAGAAGTTTGCAACAAGCTATCTTTGTTCAAACTGGCGATACGGGTATATTCAAACATGCCAACGTTGGCAACATATACTTTTTTTTCGTCGGGCGAGAGGCAAACTCCAAAGGGATACCTTCCGGTATTAACCCGGTGCAGTACAACCTTTTGAACAGGGTCGATAATCAGAAGAATAAAATTGATTTGATCCACGGCATAAAGGCGGTCACCAGCCTTATTGAGGCGCATATCGCCAATATAGCCCATCTGAAAATCACGGTCCGGGGTAACTGCACCGCAAGGTATAATACCCTTTTGCATGCCAGTTTTAAGATCAAAGAGATATATTTTATTTTCCTGTCCACCTGATACATAAACCGTTTGATTATCGGGGGAGATTGCCAGGCCCATAAACACGCTTGCGAGCACCCCTTTATCAGTCTGGGCACCTGGAGGCACTTGCTGAATCTCCGGATAATCGGACTGAACATTTCGCAATATGGTAATTGACAGCGGGCTGGTCCCTGAATTTGCAGTTACTGCAGTCTTCCCATCGGGACTCAGGAAAAGGCCATAAGGATGAGGTGCCGTGCGAAATGTTTTGCCAAATGGTTTGATTAACCTTCCATTAGGAATCACTGTTACTCCGGCAGTATCCATTTTGGTGTAAAGATCCCCGGCAGGCGATTGCACGATCCAAAGGGAATCGGGAGAACTGCAGGAGAAGAACGTTAGGAGGGTGAAGAGGGTGAAGAATGGTAAGAGGGAGATTGAATATTTCATTGAACCAAGGTTTTTGATGTTGTTTACTTTATTCGTTAAGGTCTTAGGTTTTTGTCGTTTGTTATTTTGTGTTTTGTTATTTTTCTTCTTTTATATGGATTTTGTTATTTGTGATTTGTGATTTGTTATTTGCGTTGCTCCTGGCTTCCAGAATCAAATTCGCATTCTTTTCCGTTTAGTTTGAGCAAAATTAATATTCTATCTTTGTTTCAGGTAAAAAATAAATAAAACAAAAATGGCATCGATGCATTTTACTGAGCAGCAGAGTATCCCTTCTTTTTGGCGCTTGCTGATATTTGGAGGGGTTACCTTAATGATGGGATTCGTTGCATTCATGGTATTTCAGACGGAATGGAGTTCAATGCCACCTGATGAAAAGCCCCTTTTACTGACCCTGTTGTTAGGACCGATAGGTACACTCATGTTATTTATTCTGCGTTTGGACATACGAATTACCCCTGGCACAATTGAATACAAAGTGTATCCCTTTCGCAAGAAATTCAAAGTGATTCCGATGAGAGATATTACGGAGATCAGGTTATTTAAACCAGTTGGTTTTAAGTCGATGCAAGGGATAGGAACACATAAAAGTATTAACCGGACGGAGTTAAATTTTGGCGGTAAATACCAATTGATTGTTAGCCTGCGAAAAGGAAGCATGATATCGTTCAGCACGAATAAACCTCAGGAGCTGAAGAGCTTTTTATTGGCATTGCCGGAGGGGGGGCCGTTGGTAAAGTTTGAGGTTTAGGGGCTGGAGGAATAGCAGTGAACCAAAGGGTAAATTTCGGGCAAAGTAAGGAAGGAGGGCGGGAAGGAAATTAAAAGGTTGAGATTCCAATGAAGAATTCCGAATTCTGAGTGGAAGATTAAGGTATGACACGCAATTATATGACACGCAATTATGCGTCTCTACATCACGGCGTCCCTCGTCACTTCTTCCCGTTTTATTATAGTACCTTCGTACCAAACATCCCCCATGAAAATTGTAAACCCCATCTACGACCTGGCCTTCAAGTATCTGATGGAAAACAACAATTTAGCCAAAAAGGTATTATCGGTAATCTTAGATGTGGAGGTTCTGGAAGTTGCCTTAAGCCACCAGGAAACCATTGTACCTGATCCAATCCGGGGGTTGAAAATGTTTCGGCTCGATTTTAAGGCGGTGATCAAAGAAGCCGGGGGAAGCAAAAAAACCGTGTTGATTGAGATGCAAAAATCGAAGCACGCAACTGATATCCAGCGGTTCCGGAATTATCTTGCTGCAAATTACGAGGTCAAGACCATAGATCATACGGTTGGGTCGGAAGTTGCGGAGGCCAAACCACCGGAATATCAAGCGATTTACCCGATTATTGCCATTTACATTCTGGGTTACAATCTCGATGATTTGCCGTATCTGGCGGTCACCGTTAACCGCGATGTGATTAACTCGGTGAACAAGGAAAAGGTTATTGTTTCCAGTTTTTTCATTGATCATCTCACCCATCAGGCCCACATCATTCAATTGCTCCGGTTACCTGAAAAACAAAAAACCCGTTTGGAAAAGTTTTTGTTGCTGTTTAATCAAGCGTGGAGTACTGATCGCGGATACATATTAGATTTGCCAACGGTACCCGAAGAGTTTGCCGATATTGCCCAATACCTGCAGGGACCTCTGATGGATGAGGATTTTCGACGCCATCTGGTAGCCGAAGAACAATTGGATTTCATTTTTGAGAATCAGGCAGCACAATTCAATAGAAAATTCGCAGCAGCAGAAAAGGAGATTATGGATGAGCGCCATCAAAAAGAATCGGAGCGCCAACTCAAGGAAGCTGCCGAAAAACGGGAACAGGAAGAGCGCAAACTCAAGGAAGCCGAGCGAAAACTCAAGGATGACCTGGCAATAAACTTTGCCCGCCATTTGAAAAAAAACGGGGTTTCCTTGGTTGACATTGCCGGGCAAACCGGATTGAGGGTAGAAGATATTGAGATACTGGAATAACGGTGAAAAAGTTAGGAGTGATGCCGGGAAGATTTGTTTATGAGTGAATCGAGTTTGAGTTTATAATCGCTGATGAGGGTTTGGCTGGCCGGCTCCCTGATCAGGTTATTGACTTCGGATGGATCCTTTTTCAGATCATAAAATTCCTCAAAACCCGGATGCTGAGGATACCTGATCAGTTTATATTGCGCTGAGCGAACGCATTCAGATTGGGGTATGCTAACAAAATCCCAAAGGTGTTCAAAAAGGATATATTTTCTTTCCGGGATACTATTTCCTTTCACCACTGGTACCAGACTTTGGCCCTGGGTAAATTCCGGAATTTTAATACCTGCAAAATCAAGGATTGTAGGATCGATATCGATATTTAATCCGGGGGTTGCGGGCGTTTTACCGCGTTTATTTTCAGGGACCCGTGGATCAAAAATCAGCAGGGGAACCCGTAAGGATTGTTCGTACATGAGCCACTTATCGGCTAGCTGCCTATCGCTCAGGAAGTAGCCGTTATCGCCCATAAAAATAATGATTGTATTCCGGTCCAAACCTTTCTGTTTCAGCTTTTCCCTGATTCTACCTACTACTGCATCCACCCCGCTTATCATCCGATAATATCCTTTTACCATTTCCTGATATTTTTCAGGGGTATCGAAGCGCCAGTACCAGCGCTCGCGGCTGAATGAATTGCGTATAAAATCGGGATGACTGTTAAAGACTTCAGGAGTGGAGGTTACCGGCAAAGGAATCACTGCATTTTTGTAAAGGGTATCGCACCATTCGGGCCAAAAATATTGCTCTTTGCTTTCATCCACGGCATGCGGGGCCCAGAAACTTACCGACAGGCAGAATGGCTGGTCAGGTTTGCAGGAATCCAGAAATCGGGTTGCATATTCACCGTGAAGATCGGTAAGATGGATTTTTTTACCCTCCAATTCCTTCCAATAGGGATAAGCAGTAAACTTTGAATAATCGAACAGGGAATCGGCCCAGCCTTTCTCAATATTGACGCCAAATTTCCCAATAAACCCCGTATGGTAACCTGCTTTTTTAAGCAAATAGGGATATGACTCCTTGAGCAGTCCTGCCGCTACCGGAGGTTTGGTAAATGTGTAATTATGGGTGCGTTCATATAGTCCGGTTAAGATGCTTGCCCGGCTGGCAGCGCAGATAGGGGTGGTAACAAAGGCGTTTTGAAACCGGACGCCATCGAGG
>CAIXKO010000859.1 GCA_903919925.1 uncultured Bacteroidota bacterium
GATGCTCCTGTAATTCTTGGATTCATTGCCGGTGGAGCTGTAATTTATTGGTTCACGGGTGCTTCTATTCAAGCAGTAACCACTGGGGCACATCGTGCAGTTGAATTCATTAAGAACTCAATTAACCTCGATAAAGCTAAAGCAGATATTAATGACTCGATCGCGGTAGTGAAAATTTGCACCGTGTACGCCCAAAAAGGAATGTGGAATATCTTTATCGTACTCTTCTGCATCACCCTGGCTTTTGCTTTCTTCAATCCCAATTTCTTTGTAGCTTACCTGATTTCCATTGCTGTTTTCGGATTGTTCCAGGCAATGTTCATGGCCAATGCAGGCGGTGCATGGGATAATGCAAAAAAAGTGGTAGAGGTGGATCTGAAAGAAAAAGGCACCCCTCTTCATGAAGCTTGCGTTGTTGGTGATACCGTTGGTGATCCTTACAAAGATACCTCGTCAGTAGCACTTAACCCAATCATTAAGTTCTCCACACTTTTTGGTTTGCTGGCTGCTGAAATCTCTATTGAGATGACACTCAAGGCTCAGGAAAGTCAGGGAACTAATTTCGCTCCTTATATTGGAGGTGTGTTCTTTATCGTTGCCCTGGTCTTTGTATACCGCTCATTCTATAGCATGCGTATAAAAACCTCGTAGAGGTTTTATGATTTTGTAGGGGCGCCCCATGTGGGCGCCCTTTTCATTTGTACCCTTTATACAGGTATTTTAACTCCAACGTTTTCCCGTCAAACACCGCATAACTGAAAATACTCATCCAATCACCCAAAATAAATAATCGTGTTTGCGTGTTAAGAGGAAAATCAACCGGGCAATGCCGATGCCCAAATACCAAAAAGTCATACCCTCCACTCTCCAGGTATTTCCTGGAATATTGTACAATCGGTTCATTCTCACCCTTGAAAGGATCAACTCCATGTATCTGACGGCTACGTCTCGACCAGCCGCTGGCTAAATGGAAAGCAAAATTAGGATGAAGCCTGGCAAAAGCCCATTGCAGAGCCTTATTCGTGAATATCCATTTCAAAATACGGAACGTGCGATCTTTTTCATCCAGTCCATCCCCATGCGCTAAAAAGAATCGCTTACCGCTCAAGGTTATTTCCGTGGGATGACGATAAAATGAAATACCGGTTTCCTGTGCCAGATAATCAAACATCCAGATATCGTGGTTACCGGTGAAATAGTGTAACCGGATGCCGCTGTCGGCAAGCTCGGCAATCTTACCCAGTATCCGGGTAAATCCCCTGGGTACCACTTTCTTATATTCAAACCAAAAATCAAAAAGGTCGCCCATGAGAAAAATATCAGAAGCAGAACCTTTAATGTCATCCAGAAAGCTAACCAACATCTTTTCCCTTTTCAGGCTGCTTTCATAATCAGGCGTCCCAAGGTGAGCGTCCGATAAAAAGTAAACTAACTTTTGATTTTCCAATGCTAACGAAACAATTTTGTCAGTTCTTCTTCCAATGCTGCTCCCCTTAAATTGCTGGTAATTATCTTACCATCCTTGTCAAGCAGGAAGTTGGCTGGAATCGATTCTACTCCATATAATTTGGCAGCCGGTGAACTCCAGAATTTTAAATCACTGACATGAACCCAGTTCAACTGATCCTTTTCAATCGCGGCAACCCACTCGGGTCTGGCTTTATCGAGCGATACCTGGAATATTTCAAATCCCTTATCATGAAACTTGGCGTAAGCGGCAACCAGGTTGGGATTCTCACGGCGGCACGGACCGCACCAGGATGCCCAGAAATCAAGTAGCACAATCTTACCGCGAAGGGAGGACAATTTGATCGTTTTCCCATCCGGACCGGGCAATGAAATATCCGGGGCGATGTTGCCTGCTCCAGTGGTAACTGACTTCTGCTGAGTCGATTCCATTTGTACACTCATCGCTTCAACATACTTGTGTAAGTTCAAAACCAGAACCGATTCCGGATATTTTTTGAACAATTTGGTATCAACCTTTTTAAAAAGATCGAAATCAGTGTTACTGTTTAGTACCGCCTGACGACCAATCTGATGTGACAAAGCCAACAAACTGGCAGGTTCACCATCATGCTTTTCTACAAAGGCCCTGATGAAAGTACGCTGCTGCTCAATCAGTTTATTGTATTCCCCCTGTGCCCAGGTGTCAACCTGAGGATCATTCCCTACGCTCTTTTTCTCCTGATATTGTTTTCCTAATAAATCAAGCTGATCCGTGGCTTTAATCGTTTCACGGTTAAGCTCCAGCAATAACTCCGACTGTGGCGATCCGGATATCTTTAATGTTTCACTGATCTTCCCTTTTTCTGCAGTAACCGTGATCTTCTCGCCGTTTAATGCCATCAGAGAAATATATTCACTCTGATTGATTTTTAAGAAGAATAATCTTGGGTTTGCTGCGGTATCAGTGTAGTTAAATGACCCATCGGTGCCGGTTATAATCGTTGATCGTACCTCTAATGATTTTTCAGTCATTTCTTCCAAAACCAACGAGTCTTTACTTGAATTTGATATTTTTCCACTAATGGTGAAATTTACCTTCTGCCCGCACCCTGCTAGCAGAACAAGCCCAATCATAATAAGTTTGAATGTTTTCAAGTCCATCTGAATTAGATATTAAACGCCCAAATGTATTGAAAATTTTTACTTTTGCTGAAATTTATCACACGTGCAAGTTCATACACACCCTGAGTCATTACAGTTAATTCGTCCTGCAGTTTCTATCGGCATTTTTGACGGTGTTCACCGGGGGCACCAGAATTTGCTGGCCAATATGATGGGGCTTGCTGAGGGGTTGCACGCACAAACGCTGGTGGTAACTTTTTGGCCACACCCAAGAATTGTGCTTGGAAAAGCCGGCCCGGAGTTCAAACTGCTTAATAATCTCGACGAAAAAGCGGAAATGCTCAGCAAGTTTGGAGTGGATCATCTCCTGATTGTTCCTTTTACCAATGAATTTGCTGGCCAACCTGCTTCACAGTTCCTCGATAATTTTTTAAACCGGTATATCAAGCCCGGTGTAATTGTGGTTGGTGATGATCTTCACTTTGGCTCCGGTGGTTCGGGTAACCTCGGTCTATTGGTTGATTCTGGTCAAGCAAACGGTTTTGAAGTTGTTCGTCTTCAAACACATACCGATAATGAGGAACGTATCAGCTCTACCCGTATCCGGGCTTGCCTGATGGCCGGTGATTTGCAAGCAGCCAACAGCCTCCTCGGATATCATTACTTTATCACAGGTAAAGTGGTCAGAGGTAATAGGATAGGTAATACTATTGGCTTTCCAACCGCAAATATTGAATGCGCTGATTCTTTTAAACAAATACCTTCCGATGGCGTTTATGCAGTTACGGTAGATTGGAAAGGTATGGTTCTCAAAGGAATGCTTAATATTGGGATAAGGCCAACCATAGACGATGATTCCAGAAGGTCCATTGAAGTGCATCTGTTTGAACTTTCGGAAGATCTTTATAATGAATTACTTAAAATAAGATTTGTTGCTCGCTTGCGCAGTGAAATGAAGTTTAGTGGACTCACTGAGTTAAAGGAACAGCTATCAAAAGATCGTACCGCAGCCATGCGGTTTTTAGAGAATATTAACTAATGATATAATATATATATATGACCTCACAAAACGCTCAATTCTCAGATTACAAAGTTTCCGATATGGCGCTGGCCGCCTGGGGAAGAAAAGAAATTATCCTTGCTGAAGCCGAAATGCCCGGACTCATGTCGTTACGGAAAAAGTTTGGCCCTTCAAAACCATTGGCTGGCGCACGTATCACCGGATCATTGCACATGACCATACAAACTGCTGTTCTGATTGAAACACTGGTTGAGCTGGGTGCCGAAGTCAGATGGGCCTCCTGTAATATTTTTTCTACGCAGGATCATGCCGCAGCTGCTATCGCCGCAGCTGGTATTGCTGTGTTTGCATGGAAAGGTGAATCCCTCGAGGATTATTGGTGGTGTACCCTCAAAGCCTTGTCGTTTCCCGGTGATAAAGGCCCAAATCTGATTGTTGATGATGGAGGCGATGCTACCATTATGGTTCACAAGGGAGTGGAAATGGAAGCTAATGGCATACCCGTATCTGACGGAGCTGAAATGCAGGAAGATTTCAGAACCCTGATGAACTGCCTGAAAGAATCAGTAGCGGCAGAACCAGGCAAATGGACACGCATGGTGAAGGAAATCAGAGGGGTATCAGAGGAAACCACTACAGGAGTTCACCGTCTGTATCAGATGTTGGAAGAAGGTCAATTGATGTTTCCCGCGATCAACGTAAATGATTCGGTAACCAAATCGAAATTCGATAACCTCTACGGCTGCCGTGAATCCCTGGCCGATGGGATTAAAAGAGCTACGGATATCATGCTCGCCGGAAAAGTGGTTGTTGTTTGCGGTTATGGCGATGTGGGCAAAGGTTGTGCCCGTTCAATGAAAAGTTATGGCTCCAGAGTAATCGTTACGGAGATCGATCCGATTTGTGCACTGCAGGCCGCTATGGAAGGATTTGAAGTGAAAACCGTGGAGGACTCTCTCGCCGAAGGCGATATTTATGTTACCACCACCGGAAATAAAGATATTATCACTTTCAGTCATATGCTGCAAATGAAGGATAAAGCCATTGTTTGCAATATAGGTCACTTTGATAATGAAATCCAGGTTTCAAAACTCGACACTACCACGGGAATGAGTAAGATCAATATCAAACCTCAGGTTGATCAGTATGTTTTTCCCGATGGCCATTCCATCATTCTTTTAGCTGAAGGACGCCTGGTAAATCTTGGATGTGCTACTGGTCACCCAAGTTTCGTTATGAGCAATTCATTTACCAATCAAACACTGGCTCAAATGGAACTCTGGCAGAAAAGTTTTGAACTTGGCGTTTATCGACTGCCTAAACATCTCGACGAAGAGGTTGCACGTTTGCATCTGGAACATGTAGGAGTTAAACTGACCATTTTAACCGATGACCAGGCAGCCTATATTAGTGTACCCAAAGAAGGTCCTTACAAACCCGATCATTATAGGTACTAATTATAGATCCTAACTGTGCTAAGGGTTAGGGAAGTAGCGTATTCTTTTAGCGACCATTTGGCAGGCCCGGCGGCTACCAGTCCATCCCAGATCGAGAATTTCGATCCACAGCATGGACAAACCAGGTAAAAGCCGGTATCGTCGATCGCTACTTTGCAGGTTCCTAACGGTTCATTTGTGCAGGTGAGGTCCAATGCAATAAAGTCGTTGTCCTCGCCCACGGTTCTTCTATAAATGATAATGCCTAAATTGCCCTCATTGGGTAAAATCAGGTAACTACCCGGTACACGGAGATGATTGTTGGAAGGATTGCTCAGGTAAACTGTATAATTAACATAAACATAAGGCACTGCAACCTGTTTTTCACGATCGCAAGAGGTTATTGTGCTGAGCACAAAAAAAATACTTAAAAAGTATATGACTGATTTATAGCTCATAATCATTTTTGTTACGTTAGATGTATCGTTCATCAGTCAAAATTATTTTTTTTTGCCACATATTTGAGAATGATTTAACTTTGTAGCGATGGATTTTGGAATTGATACGCTTGTTTACATAATTCTAGGAGCTATCTTTGTGTGGGCTCAAGCCAGCCGGAAGCGGAAAACCGCCAAGGTGATCCCCCATGAAGAAAGTCCCGTAGAAAAAGAAGAAGTAAAAGAAGATTTGTCTGCATTCTGGAAGGAATTTCTGGGAGCGGATCTGACAGCCAATCAGGTTCCTCAGCCAGCTCCGGTCCATCAAGTCCCCCCTGTTTTTACCGAACCTGCGAATTTCCACAGGAGTGAACCGGCCTTAAAAGAGCCTGTTTTCCCAAAGAGTTCTTTTAATGACCCTGGCGACATCGCCGACGCCGGCACCAGAGAGCCGGCTAAGCTGCACGATGAAGATCAGCCCTTTTCACCCTTCAACCTTCGATCGGCAGTGGTTTATTCGGTAATTTTGGAACGGAAATATGTTTAATGGCAGAGCAATCTGCATTTTTTAAACGAAAGTGTTGGCGTTTTAGTATGAGAATATATACATTTACGAACTTCTACCGAGAGGTAGAGCGATATTGCAGTAACTAATATCAAATTTCTGATTATGTTTCGAAGAATACTCCTTGTAGTTGTGGCCGTTGTGTTAGCAAACGGCGTTTTTGGCCAATCCGGAACTCTTAAGGGTAAAGTGATTGACAAGGCCACAGGAGAAGCAATCCCTTTTGCCGCAGTGGTAGTGGTTTCTAAAGCTGGTGAATCTGCCGTGTTGGGTACAACATCCGACATCGACGGAAATTACACCCTGAAACCAGTTCCAGCTGGAAAATGGACTCTCCAGGTTCAAATGGTTGGATATAATTCACTCCAAATGGACAATGTGGTAGTTAAAGCTGATAAGATCGACATGTTTAATCTGGAATTGTCCACAAAAACCACCCAAATTTCGGAGGTACAGGTTATAGCCTATAAGGTGCCTCTGATTGATAAGGACAACACTCAGACCGGTGAAACGGTGACCTCCGATGACATCGAAAAGATGCCTGGACGTTCCGTTATGCAGGTCGTTTCTACCGTGGCAGGGTTTTCATCCCGCGATGGTAGTAATATAAATATGCGTGGTGCCCGCGATGGTGGTAATACTTATTTCGTGGACGGAATCCGCGTTTCAGGTACCAGCTGGAACAATATTCCAAAATCTGCTCAGGAACAAGTGCAGGTAATCACCGGCGGTATGTCAGCAAAATATGGAGACGTAACCGGAGGTGTTATTAGTGTAACAACAAAAAATGCCGCTGCTAAACTCTATGGTTCCTTCGATTTAGAAACCAGCGAATTAATCAGCCAGGGCCGCGGTAGCCTGGCAAACTTTACTCTCTCGGGCCCACTGGTGAAAGTTAAACAGGCCGACGGCAAAAAGAGAACCCTGGTGGGATTCTTCCTTTCAGGCGACCTGAGCTTCGACCGTAACCCAACCAACTGGTGGTACGATAAGGATAGAGTGCTTCCCGAAGTCAGAGCACAACTGGTTGCCGAACCAATCATCCCTAATGCACAAGGAGTGGTTCAATACGCAGCTAACTACCTTACGGATAGTGCTTTTACAAAAGTAAAATTCCAAACTAATTATAGAAGTTACGGTGCAACAGTGGTTCCAAAAATCACTTTTAACTTCAATCAGAATACCGATCTTACTTTGGGCGGAACTTTCCAGTATAATAATTATACTAACTACAGTTACGGCAATACCCTGTTCAACTGGGAAAATAACTCCATAAATAATGGATACAGTTGGAGGGCATGGGCTCGTTTTACCCAACGATTCTCCGACAGGCAGGCTTCAAAAGATGAAAAAGCTTCTTCTATCATCAAAAACGCCTACTATCAGATTCAGGCTCAGGTGGAAAGAGCAAAAAGTTCAAACGGTATGTCACAGCGCCATGGTACCAGTATGTGGGATTATGGTTACATCGGAAAATTTGAAACCACACGCATCAGAACTTATGAGTATACCGATACTGTTTCTGGTTTCCCAAATGGTGTATGGCGGATGAATGCCTGGAAAGACGTTCTGTACAAATTTACTCCAAGCACAAAAAACCCGGAATTAGCTGCAGTTACTTCACAGTATTATGCATCTTATGATAATCCGGTTACCCACTATGAGAATTACGGACAGGTGGTTGCCGGTAAAGGCCTGACCAACGGGGACAACCTCGGTAGCGTTTATGGTATTTTTAATCTTCCCGGTGTGCAAGTTGGTGGCTATGGTATTTCTGACAATACCGTATTCCGTATCCAGGCTTCCGGATCAGCGGATATAAAGAACCATGAAGTATCTTTTGGTTTCGAATTTGAACAAAATGACTCAAGAGGCTGGAGTGTCAACGCTATGGGCTTGTGGGGAATTGCTCGCCAGTTAACCAATATGCACCTGCAGCAGCTCGACATCAGTAACCCTCTTCTGGTGACCGATTCCAATGGTGTTTTTCAGGATACCGTAAGATATAATCTGAGTTACGACAAAGAAGGTCAATCAAAATTCGACCGTTCACTGCGCGAACATCTGCAGAAACCAGTTGACGGAACTGAATTGCTCGATATTTATGCTATCGATCCCAGCGATTTGGATATTAGTTATTTCAGTCCCGATGAACTGCTCAATAACGGAAGTTCATTGGTTGGCTACCGCGGTTATGACCAATATGGAAACCGCTTGAAAACCAAGCCTACCTTTGAAGATTTCTTTACTGCAAAAAACGAGGATGGAACCTACAAACGTTTGATCGGACCTAATCAGCCTATCTATGCTGCCGGTTATATCCAGGATAAGTTCTCCTTTAATGATCTGATCTTCAACATTGGTTTGAGGGTTGACCGTTATGACCTGAACCAGAACGTACTGGCCGATCCATATAGTTTATATGCTACCAAAAAAGTCAGCGATGTTCCGGGAAGTATGAACCCTTCAGGAAACCATCCTTCAAACATGGGCGATGATTTTGTTGTGTATGTTGATGATGTAAGCGATCCTTCCACTATTAACGGTTATCGCAGCGGATCAACCTGGTACAATGCTACAGGGGTAGAAGTTAATGACCCCTCCGTAATTGCGTCCTCTACCGGCGTTGCTCCTTATCTGGTTAACCCAACCGATGCTCAGGATAAAACTATAAAAATTGATGCATTCAAAGATTACGCTCCCCAGGTTTCCCTGATGCCGCGTATCGCTTTCTCGTTCCCGATCTCCGACGAGGCCTTATTCTTTGCACATTATGACATTCTTACCAGCCGTCCTGGCGGTACCTTTGAGCCAATCAGTTATTATTATCTGGCCAATAATCCGGGCGATAATATTGCTAACCCGAATATGAAAGCACAAAAAACCATCGATTATGAATTGGGCTTCCAACAGAGGTTAACCAATTCATCGTCATTGAAAATTGCTGCCTATTATCGTGAACAACGCGATATGGCTCAGGCGATTCGTGTTCTGGGTGCTTTCCCTGTCGATTATTTCACCACTGGTAATATCGATTTCGGAACCTCAAAAGGTTTAACGCTTGCTTACGATATGCGCAGATCAGGGAACCTTTCTTTCCGTGTAAACTACACATTAGGATTCTCTTCTGCAACAGGTTCAAACTCAGGTCAGATGCTCGCTTTGTTACGTACCAACCAGCCTAACCTCAGGATTCTTTCCCCAACAGATTGGGATCAGCGTCATAAAGTTAATGTCAGCCTTGACTACCGTTTCTTTGAAGGCAAAGATTATAATGGCCCAAAATTGTTTGGAAAAGACATTCTCTCCAATTCAGGTGCTAACTTTACTGTTACTTCAGGATCAGGGTATCCTTACTCCCGTACATTAGGTGTTGGCGAACCTGGTTTGAAAGGATCAATGAATGGTTCACGCCTTCCCTGGACCACCAATATCCAGATGCGTGTTGACAAAGATTTTAATTTGACTATCAAGAAGAGTGGCGAGCAAAACCGTAAGAACATTATCTTGAATGTGTATCTTGACGTGTCTAACCTGTTGAATTCTATGAACGTATCTGGTGTTTATTCGGCTACCGGAGATGCGATGGATGATGGTTATCTGGCAGCTCCAAAAATGCAACAGCAGATTAATACCCAATTAGATCCTGAGGCGTATAAAATGTACTACCAGATGCGGTTATTGAACAATGCTCAGTATTCAGGACCCCGGTCCATGCGTATTGGAATATCGCTGAACTTTTAACCGGTTTAACCTTAACAGATCAAAACCATGACAAAAGCGTTAAAATATTTTCTTATTACGATTTTAGGTGTATTTATCGCAAATGCTTCGTTTGCTGATAAATACCGTGGAACTCAAACATCGGAACCGGTCAGTAAGGATGTAAAGGGCTTTGCTGCAGCTTGCCAACTGGGTAAAACTATTACTGAGATTTCCCTGAATAATATCAGAACCTTCATCCACATGGACGGAATTCTTTGGACCGATATCGGAGGGGGAACCTCTGGGTATGAGGTTCCAAAAGGTTCAGGAAAAACATCCATCTATGCTGGTGGTATCTGGATTGGGGGAACCGATGTGAACGGCCAGTTAAAGCTGACTGCCGTTAAATTTAAAGGGGAACGCAATTATTGGCCCGGGCCTTTGATTATGTCAGGCGAACAGCGCGGAACCACTGATGTTGAAGTGTGCTACCAATACGACCGCCATTTTGAAATCACCCGTTACCAGGTTGAAGCATTCCGTGAGTGGTTCAATACACCGGTTGACAAAAGAGATGTTGAGTTTAAAGGTTATTCTATCCCACAGATCATTCTGGATTGGCCGGCTCACGCTGATGCTGCTGGCGGATATGATTTTTACCTGGCTCCTTTCTGGGATAATAACGATGATGGTTTGTACAACCCCGCAGATGGTGATTATCCATTTTACGATCTCGACGGAATACTCCCTTGCGGTACAACCCGTGAATTAAGGCGTCCTCGTTTGTATGGTGATGGAACTGCCTGGTGGGTTTATAACGACCGCGGAAATATCCATGCCGGTATTGCAGGTGAAGCCATCGGGATGGAAGTAAGAGCTCAGGCATTCCAGTTTTCGACCAACGATGCTATGAACGACATGAGTTTCTATAACTATGCACTCATCAACCGTTCAACCTATACACTCATCGAAACCTATTTCGGTGTTTATGCCGATGCTGACCTGGGATATGCTTACGACGATTATACCGGATGCCATGTAACAAAAGGAATTGGTTATATATACAATGGTGATGGGGTTGACGGTACCGGTGAAGCTTATGCTTATGGTGCTAACCCGCCTACTATTGGATTGGACTTTTTCGAGGGCCCCTACCAGGATCCTAATGGCAAGGACGATTGTACAAGCTGGGATGCTCAAAGAAACCTGGTTTGTAATGATTGTATCCTGAATGGTAACATTAACGGGCTAAACTTTGGTGACGGTATTGTTGATAATGAGCGTTGGGGCATGAGGCGTTTTGTGTATTATAATAATGCTTCAGGGCCACAGGGTGACCCGGGAACTGCTCCGGAATGCTACCAATATCTTCGTGGCTACTGGAAGGATAATGAAAGAATGCGTTACGGCGGTAATGGTCACCCAAATAGTGGTGGTACAGGCCCGTTCTGCGATTTTATGTTTCCTCGTGAAACTGACCCTTGCGGTTGGGGACAAGGTGGAATTCCTCAAGGTACCTGGACTGAAGAAACAGCTGGAAATGAACCTGGCGACCGTCGGTTGCTGCAGTCTTCAGGACCTTTTGTTTTGGAACCAGGTGCTGTAAATGATATTACCGTTGGTGCTGTTTGGGCACGTTCCTATGAAGGTGGCCTTTTGGCTTCCACTGATAAAATGTTGCAGAGTGATGAAAAAGCCCAGCGCTTGTTCGAAAACTGCTTTCAGGTAGTTGACGGACCTGATGCTCCTGAGCTTACCATAGTGGAGCAGGATCAGAAACTGATTTTCCATATCTGGAATAAAACTTCCTCCAATAACTTTATGGAAGCTTATAAGGAGCGTGATCCTTTTATCGTATGCCCGGTTTCAAAACCTGATTGCGATGTATATTATAATTTTGAAGGCTACCAGGTATGGCAGCTAAAAACGGCCTCAACCTCGGTTACCGATGCAACTGAACATAACACGCAATTGGCAAGAATCGTTTTCCAGTGTGATGTTCGTAATAATGTTGGTCGCTTAATCAACTTTGTTTGGAACACTGCTTTAGAAGCAAACGTACCTGTAGTTGAAGTTATCGGTGCCGATGAAGGTATTCAGCATACTTTTGTTCTGGAAGAAGACATTTTTGCTGAAGGTGTTCGCACATTGGTGAATTTTAAGAAATACTATTATGTTGCTGTTGCTTATGCATTCAACAACTTCTTGAAGTACGACCAGAATAATCCGGATTCTTTTGAAGGTCAGCGTTATCCTTATCTGGCAGGCCGCAAGGGTGCCGGTGGTCCAATCAAAATCTACGAAGCCATTCCGCATAAAATTGAACCTGAACAGGGTGGAACCATGATTCAGGGAACTTTTGGAGATGCTCCGGCAGTTGTTCAGATTGAAGGTCATGGAACTGGCTTGAATGCTGTTGAGATTTCAAAAGAATCGCATGATGAAATTATGAAGGGTGCACCATGGACGGCCAAACAGCTGAAATTCCAGGCAGGCAAAGGCCCGATCACTGTGAAAGTTGTTGACCCGATGAGCGTGGTTGATGATACCTATACCATTAAATTTGATTCAGTTAACTATTTCATCTCTACCTCTTTCATGAACGGTAAAGTAATGGATGGTAACTGGATTATCACTAACTCCAAGGGCGAAAGCGTTCGTTCTGAAAGCTTTGTGATGAACAATTACGACCAGCTGATCCTCCAGTGGGGATTGTCGGTGAATATTACCCAGTCCGAGATACCGTTCAAATACGGATCAATCAACAACGGATTCCTGGAAGCATCAACGGAATATGAGGACCGGGGAAATGTATGGCTCACTTTTATTCCGGATGAGGACCGTTCCAGTCCGCGAAATTGGATCAGGGCCGGATACAATGATGGCGATAACTCCGATAAAAACTCGGTGTATGAGAAGATATTACA
>CAIXKO010000860.1 GCA_903919925.1 uncultured Bacteroidota bacterium
AAGATCATCATGGATAAAATGAAAAAGAACGGGGAGAAATATCCGGTGGAGAAATCCCGTGGAAATGCGACGAAATAAACAGATTTGTAATAATTTCAATGATCTCGACTTTCTTTATTGGCAACACAGAGAATTAAAGTGTAATTCGAAAATGGCCGGGATTATTACAAATTTCACGGTAATCAACTCGTAACTTTACCATCCTTGTCCTATCAAACTGGATGCCCCCCAGACTTCAGCCTAAGATTATTGAATTCTCGCATCGGATAAAGCCAATGAATTTGGTAGATTGTTATACTGGTTGCTTGCTCGGCGGTGCCATCGGCGATGCTCTTGGCGCTCCCATAGAATTTCTGTCAATTGACCAGATCCGGCAAAAACATGGACCACAGGGACTAAATTCTTTCGTCGAATACCCTGATAATTCCGGTGAGTTCACCGATGACACCCAGATGACTCTCTTTACAGCAGAAGGCTTGCTGAGGAACAGTCATCGTTTGTTGTTAAATAAATCTACTGCCGGCGCACCCAACCAGATAACCTTTGTTTCATATCTGCGGTGGCTTCATACGCAGGGTAATACTGTTAGCCGGTATCCTGCAGGTGTCAACGATTCTGATTTGAAAAGCGGTTGGCTAATGAAGCGATCCGATCTTTTCAGAAGGCGATCTCCCGGGAATACCTGCATTGGTTCTTTATCCTCCGGCATAGAAGGGACCATCGAAAATCCGATCAACAATAGCAAAGGCTGTGGCGGAATCATGCGGATGGCACCGGTTGGATTGTTTGAAGAAGATCATGTAGCTGCCTTTGCCATTGGTGCCGAACTTGCAGCGATCACGCACGGGCACCCATCGGGATATCTAAGTGCCGGTGTGTTCGCAGCCATAATTCAGCAGCTCCTGTCAGGTCAGGACCTTATGGCTTCTATATTGCCATCCTTGTCCCTGATAACAGCAATCCCCGGCAATCAGGAAACCGTTGATGCAGTTATGAATGCAATTGAATTGTATCAATTCACTGATCAATTTTCAGAAATATTCCCGGTGGAAGTCCCGGAAAAAATTGCTCAGCTGGGTAAAGGTTGGGTAGCCGAAGAAGCATTAGCCATATCTCTTTATTGCAGCCTGTTGTTTGAGGATGATTTTCAGAAAGGGGTGCTCGCATCGGTCAATCACAGCGGCGATTCCGATAGTACCGGTTCCATCACCGGAAATATCCTGGGGTTGATCAACGGCATCGGGGGTATTCCCCAAGGGTGGATTAACAACCTCCGCTCAGCAGATCTGGTTTGGCAGGTAGGGAAAGATCTTCATAAAGGTTGCAAAGGTGACATGAATGAACCAGATGAGGAATTTTGGGAGAAGTATCCGGCGTATTAACACATTTCACTCAATACTCAAGTTCCCACCCGATTCGCTGAATCGATTTATAACCATAAATTAGCAAAGGCAATTCCATAAATATTGAACCGATAAAATAGCCCGTAAGAAAATCAACAACATACAACTATGGTTTCTGCAGAAGATATAAAGACACTGGTGGCCAGTGGGGAGGGTTATCATGCTGAATTCAAAGTCGCTGTACCATCCAAGGTGCGTGAACTTGCCAGCGAGGTATGTGCGTTTGCCAATGCCGACGGCGGTGTTGTTTTAATTGGGGTAAATGATCAAAACATCATTACCGGAACCAGCATTGACAATTCGAAACGCTCAGCCATTCAAAACTCGATTAGTGAAATCACGCCAACACTTTATTGCCCGCTTTCGATTGTTGAAGTGGATGGGAAAATGGTCGGCATAATTGAAGTGCCCTCGGGCCCAAACAAACCTTATGTATTATCAGGAGCAATTTATCTGCGGGAAGGTGCGAATTCTCAAAAACTGACCACATCCGAAGAGATGCGGGATTTTTTTCAGCAAAGCGACCGTATCTATTTTGATTCCATACCCGATCCTAAGTTTGATATTTATTCAGAATTAGATCCGGACAATTTCCATGATTTCCGTCGGGAAGCACAGTTAAGTAACACTATATCAAACCAACAGATTCTCGAAAATCTGCAATTATTTGACAAAAACGGGATCATAAAGCGGGGTGGCATTTTGTTTTTTGCAAAAAAACCTGAAGAACAGTTTTTCCAGGCTATTGTGCGGTGTGTATTGTTCAAAGGAACAACAAAGGTGCATATCATAGACGACAAAACTTTTGGTGGCACCCTGTACAGGCAGTATCAACAGGCAATAGCCTGGATTGAGAGCAAACTTCAGGTTTCTTATTTGATCGAAGGTTCAGGGCCGCGTATTGAAATTTGGGAAATTCCGCTCACAGTATTCAAAGAGGCTATAATCAATGCACTTTCGCATCGTGATTACTACGAACAGGGAGCAGTCATAACCATTGAAATGTTCGATGATCGTGTGGAAGTATCCAATCCCGGAGGATTGCTCTTGGGCGTGGTAAAAGATTTCGGCCACAAGAGTATGTCGCGCAATCCGCTAGTATTTAGCCTATTTACGCGTATGCATCTGGTTGAGCGTATTGCTTCGGGGATACCCCGTATGCGTGAAGCTATGAAAGAAGCCAACCTGCCCGAACCTGTTTTTCATACTGACGGGATGTTTACGGTGATTTTTGAGCGACCGCAAAAGGACATAAAAGGCACCGGACAATCAAGTAAGACTTTATCGGAAAGACAAACCCGAATAGTACAAATGATGAATAAGAATGATAAAGTTACCTATGAAGAAATCATTGCCGAATTACATTTATCCCCAACAACTTTGAACAAGGATATACAGTTTTTAAAGGAATTAGGAGTGATTGAAAGGGTTGGTTCTGCCAGAAATGGGAAATGGCGGGTGTCGCTTGAAGTGTAGTGAAGTGTAGTGAAGTGTAGTGAAGTGAAGTGTAGTGAAGTATGGATTACTTTATCAAAGCCCGCATTTGGTTTCATATTATTCATTCTGATGCCGGTTCAGGTTCGGAAACTCTGTAAGCTATTGACAACAAATGACATATCATTTACGATCTGCCATAAATCTGAAACACTTTTGTTTTTTATGACCCGATAAACCCCAGTAGAAAATATTGTCATATTGCTCGATTAATCATCCGGACATTCATGTGCCGGATTTTTTTTTATACAGTTTGGTGGCTGCGTGATTATTCCTCTCCAAAGTGGTTCACTATGCACCGGTATACTCATATCACTCAGATGATCATGGCATATCGGAAATACATTTCCCAACAGGGCCGGATTATCCGTGCTGAAGATTTCATCAGCAACATGGATAATTGTTTGAACGTTTCCACTAAATTCGACTCCTCACAAATAACTTCAGAACCAATGAACGAGATGGGGAATTTCTTCAACAAATGGGCGCAGATCCTATTCTTTATAATACCACTCGCCGCCTGCACCACTCCAAAAACCGATCTGGTAATTTATGGAAATAATTCTGCCGGAATCGCCGCCGCCGTGGTTGCAGCCAGACAAGGCCTTTCAGTGGTGGTGGTTGGACCAGACCAGCATCTGGGGGGACTAACGGCAGGTGGGTTAGGGTGGACTGATTCCGGTAATAAATCGGTTATCGGAGGATTGGCAAGGGAGTTTTATCAACGGGTTAAATCGGAATATGTTAAGGATGAAACCTGGAAATATGAAGAAAAGGGAGAATGCCGGCTTTATAAAGCTGATGAGGATGCGGTTTGGGTGTTTGAACCCCATGTGGCAGAAAAAGTCTTCGAGGATCTGGTTGCCGAAAATTCGATCCGGGTACTTCGCGATCACTGGCTCGACCGGGAAAACGGGGTTGTGGTAAAAAATGGAAGAATCCAATCAATCCGAATGCTCAATGGGAGAGTATTAAGTGGAAAAATGTTCATCGACGCCACTTATGAGGGAGATTTAATGGCTGCAGCGGGAGTTTCATTCACAGTAGGGAGAGAAGGCAATGAACGCTACCAGGAGACCCTGAATGGGGTGAACACGAAAACTGCCATCTATCACAATTTCGATTTACCCGTGGATCCCTATCTGACTCCGGGGGACTCAACGAGTGGCTTACTGCCCCGGATCCACAACGCCGGGCCTGGCGAGGAAGGATCTGGAGATGGTCGCATTCAGGCCTATTGCTTCCGAATGTGCTTAACTCAGGTTGCGGAAAATCAAGTGCCTTTCCCAAAACCCGAAAACTACGCCCCCCTGCAATATGAGCTCCTGGCACGGTATCTGGATGCCGGATTCAGACGTCTTTTCCAAAAATTTGACGCCATCCCGAACAGAAAAACCGACACCAACAATTATGGCGGTTTTTCGACGGATAACATCGGCATGAATTATGGTTATCCGGATGGAAGCTATGAAGAGCGGGCAGCCATCATCAAAGAGCATGAGGAATACCAAAAAGGCCTGATGTGGTTTTTGGCCAATGACCCCAGAGTCCCGGAGGATGTCAGACTCCAAATGAGCAGCTGGGGGTTGGCGAAAGATGAATTTCCTGACAATCAGAATTGGCCGCATCAGATATACGTGCGGGAAGCCCGACGCATGGTTAGTGATTTTGTAATGACCGAAAATCATTTAAGAAGAACTATCCAAACTCCCGATCCCATCGGTATGGGATCCTACAATATGGATTCTCATCACGTACAACGCTATGTCGATAAGAATGGCTTAGCCCGTAATGAGGGCGATGTTGAAGTAAGTCCCGGAGGTCCTTACCCCATCAGTTATAGAGCCATTATACCGAAAAAAGAAGAAATACAAAATCTGCTTGTTCCCGTTTGCCTCTCCTCCTCACATATCGCTTATGGCTCCATCCGGATGGAGCCCGTATTTATGATTTTAGGACAAGCAGCAGCCACTGCCGCCGGCATCGCTATAAAAAACAACTATTCAGTACAAGATGTTGATTATCTAATAATTAAAAAACATTTGGAAGATCAGGGAATGGTCCTGGGATTATGAACGCAAAATAGAATTGACACAAGCAGGAAAGATATTGATGATTTAATATTGGAAAAGCTACCGGATATTTATGATGCCAGGCAGAAGAAGGTAAAGATAAACAATCTGATTGCAGAGCTCTGCAGAAACCGTAATATCATCGCAACAATCAGATTATCAATTTCATCGTGTCACAGGTGCAGGATTATCCCGGTACTTCTTATAGCTTTCCTTATCCAGCAAAATCATTTCCTGCATGACCAGTCCGTATCCGCTTCCCGGAGGGTTTGACTTTATCGTCATATTATTCCAGCCGCTTGCAAAATTCCCGGAGTAACATAACCAGAGCTTCTTTCCGTCGCTTGAAATAAATTTTGTCGGGAAGTTTAAAAAATAGGCTTGTTCACCAAAATCCTTCAGGTAGGTTACCAGTTTCCAGGGACCGGTGATATGATCCGACTCCAGGATATAAGAATTCATTTTTGCAACAGTTGGCCAGCCGTCGGTTATGGTAAGGAGGTATTTTTTCAATGGTGCATTATAGGTCATGGTAACGCAACCCATATTGTTGTTCCACTCCAGTATAGGTTTTATTTGTTTAAAATCGTTTGTCCAGATTGGTTTGCCATTGTTGCCAGTACCGCCAAAGAATTCATATTTTGATTGATCATTTATGTTTTCAACGGAAGGTGTTACCCGGCACATATAAATCTGATCCCCGGATATCCAGCTCAGGTTTGCGGGTCGTGGCATTGGATCATTCACCTCAGCTCCCATCCCAACCAGATAAGCTTTTCCGTCGGGTGAATGCTCCATGTTTTTCCCGAAATCTACAAAATGCGGAGACCCCATCTTAACCGGATAGCCCCACATGCCGGAT
>CAIXKO010000861.1 GCA_903919925.1 uncultured Bacteroidota bacterium
AATATGCGTCCCTTGAAGTTTATCGGCTGAAATCCAAAACGGGTCCGGGAATCTCTAACTCCTTTAATACTTTAAACAACAAAAGGGATCTCATATGCTAGATTATCAACAAATTAAATCCTTAGGTTGACGGCTATGCCCCTCACACCCTCACATCCTCACACCCTCACTCCCTCACTCCCTCACTCCCTCACTCCCTCACTCCCTCACTCCCTCACCTTCCCCTGTTCATAACTTTTTTAAACTCATCTACTTTCCCATTGTTAGTTACTTGAAAAATAATCCATACCTTTATTTTCAAGACCTAACCCCCTATGATTTCGCACGGATTAACAATAGTTGTTAACGAGCTGAAAAAACATCTTGAGGCTGCCTACAGTGTGCCGGTTTCCAATGATGCGGTGCAAGCGGGGAACCTGGCTGAAGGATTGGCTGCAGGGGGAAATGGAGGCGCAGTTCCCAGAGATAAGCTCATTTTTACCTTAGTGAACATAAAGGAAGAAAAAACACTTAAAAACCTTCCCAATTTTGTTCGTAACGATACCACACTTCGCGCTACCTATGAGAATCCACCTGTTTTTCTGAATTTTCAGATACTCGTAACAGCAACTTACTCCAATTATAATAATGCACTTTTAATGCTTTCCCGGGCGATCCGGTTTTTTCAGTCGAGAAATGTTTTTACGCAGGACGATGTTTCTCCTTCCTCAATAACCACAAATGCTCCGGAGAATGCGCTCGATCGTTTGGATTCCTTTAAGCTGATTTTCGATCTGTGTTCACCATCCATGGAGGAGGTTAACCACCTATGGGGAACCCTTGGCGGAAAACAATACCCTTTTGTAATCTATATGATGCGCATGCTCGATCTCAAATATAGTTCAGTGTATAATGAGAACAGCCTGATTAAGGAAGTGGTGAGGGATATTGTCCATAAAACTGAATCTTGAAAATATTAAATGGGAATCTTAATAAAAGAATAACTAACCTTTTAATCACGCTTAAAACAAGTTAATATGGCAACACTGTACAAAACCCCAGGGGTTTATGTGGAAGAAATTCCAAAATTTCCGCCCTCCGTTGCACAAGTAGAAACGGCAATTCCCGCTTTTATCGGGTATACCCAGATAGCCAAAGATCTGACTGCGGGTGATTTACTTAATGTTCCAAAAAGAATCGGTTCTTTATTGGAGTTTGAACAATATTTCGGTTACGGTCCATCACCTAAGGTAACCGAGATTAATCTCAATGATGCAAACAATTTTGTGTCAGCTACGGTCAGCAACAGGTTCTTTCTATATGATAGCCTGAGAATGTTTTACACTAACGGAGGAGGTGATTGTTATATCGTTTCAGTTGGTGATTATTCTGCAACCATCAGTGATGCTGATTTTACCAAAGGTCTTGCTGCAATTGCCATGCAAACTGAACCTACTATTCTGTTATACCCCGATGCTGTTTCACTGGACGATGATAAAATTGCAGCTGTTCAGACTGCCGCGCTTTTGCAGTGTCAGGATTTACAAGATAGAGTTACCGTTATGGATCTTAAAAAAGAAGATCCCAGGGGTGAAACTTTCCGGGGAAAAGTGGGAATTAATTTTCTTAGCTATGGTGCTGCTTATACACCATGGCTTAAGGTAAACCTCTCAAAGAATGTCACGTTTAATGATGTAAAAAGCGTTATTAAACGTTCAGGAGTTATCACCGCTTTGGATGGGTTAACAAGCGATACTGAAATTAAAAATGCAATTTCGGATTTAAATTTAGCTTTTGCGGATGTAACAACAATTGATACCGGTACCAAACTATTGAGTCCCCCAAATGGGAATCTGAGGGTTGCCTTAAATAATTTATGCGCCGTATTTACGGGTATTGGAGGGAATAGTGATGCAAATTTGAAAAACCTCTTTGGCTTTTATTATAGCATAGCAGCTCAAATTGATAAGTATGTTAAAGCAGCTGATCCTGAAGTTCTTCAACTCGCGCAGCTCAAAGCAGATGTTATTGCAGCTGTAAATTCCAACTTCAATCCTGTCTTCAAAAAAGTAGTTGGATTGGAAACCGAAACTGCAAACAAAGTGGGTGTTTCATACACTCAAACTGATGTAACTGCCGTCTTTGTTGAATCCTGCTGGACAGGTGTTATTGGTGCGGCTGAAACAACTTTGATACCGGACTCTGCAGTGACCGAATCAGATATGCGCCAGGTAGCATTTAATAATCTTCTTCCATTATTTGAGGAAATAAACCAGGCTTACCTGACCTTGATAGTTGGAGCAGCTTCATCCTACACAAAGAGATTAGATGAGTCATTAGTTCTTCGTTTTCCACTTTACAAATCAATTTTGGCCGGTGTTGGCAATTGCATGACCAGTATGCCCCCAAGTGGTGCAATTGCTGGAGTTTATGCTCTTACTGACGGAACCAGAGGTGTATGGAAAGCGCCTGCAAATGTAAGTCTGTCCAATGTAATTGCTCCTGCCGAAATCTTTACAAAAACCGAATTGGATAATTTAAATGTTGATCCTGTAGCAGGAAAATCGATCAACGCTATCAGAGCTTTTCTGGGTAAAGGCACATTGGTTTATGGTGCCCGTACATTAGCTGGCAACGATAACGAATGGCGCTACATCAGCGTTCGTCGCTTCTTTAACATGGTTGAGGAAAGTACCAAAAATGCAACAGAGTCTTTTGTTTTTGAACCTAATGATGCTAATACCTGGGTTAAGCTGCAGGCTATGATCGAAAACTTCCTGACTACCCTGTGGCGCCAGGGAGCCTTGCAGGGTATTAAGCCCGAACATGCCTTTTATGTAGCGGTAGGTCTGGGTAAAACCATGACCGCTCTCGATATCCTCGAAGGACGCCTGATTATCGAAATCGGAATGGCTGTTGTTCGTCCGGCTGAATTTATAATCCTGCGCTTTTCACATAAAATGGCCCAATCCTGATCCGGAATGATGGCAATCGATGTTAATTAATTGTTTATTAATGAATTAAAATTTAAAAATTATGGCTCAACAATATCCTTTACCACGCTTTCATTATCAGGTTGACTGGGGTGGTGCAAAAATTAGTTTTACAGAAGTCACCGGAATGGACCAACAGGTTGAAGTGATTGAATACCGGCACAGTGACAGCAAGGATTTTAGCAAAATTAAAATGCCTGGTATGCGCAAATTCAGCAATATTGTACTGAAAAGAGGCAAATTCGAAGGTGATTTCGACTATAATAACTGGATCGATCAGATATCTAATGAGCGGGTGGGAGCCCGCCGCGATGTGGTGGTACGCCTGATGAACGAAAAGCACGAACCAGTGGCCGTTTGGAAGGCGGTAAACTGCTTTCCGGTTAAAATCACTGCCCCCGATCTGAAATCCGATGCCAATGAAGTGGCCATCGAAACCCTGGAAATTGCACATGAAGGTCTCAGCCTCGTTCGCTGATCATGGCTGGAAATAATGAATATTATCCTCCATGGGGATTCTATTACCGTGTGGAATTTGGTATCAGCAAAAATAGCAACGATGTCAGATTCCAATCGGTATCCGGCTTGTCGGTGGAATATGATTACGAATCATTTAAAGAGGGCGGCGAAAATCGATTTGAGCATAAACTCCCCGTTCGAACCAAGTATGCTGATCTGATCCTGAAAAGAGGGATGCTTGTTGGATCGGAAGTGATCGATTGGTTTATGAAGGCTTTTCGCGACCGGGAGTTTAGCCCTACTGATATCAACGTTTTCCTCATGAACGAGAAAGGGGAAACACTGCGAACCTGGAAAGTTGCTCACGCAATTCCTAAAAAGTGGCTCATCAGCGATCTGAGTTCAACCGACAACGCCATTGTTGTGGAAACAATGGAACTCACCTACCGGTATTTTACCGTATAGCTTAACCGACAATTTTCTTTTGATCGTTTTGGGAATTCTTTAACTATGGCAATAGAAATCAGGGAACTCCAGATTGAAGTTTCCGTTACCCGTCCACAAACGGAGACAGCCTCAGCTAATCCTCCTGCCCCCGGCGGCTCTACCAACCCGGCTGCAAATTTTGACCAAAGCGCAATCGTTGCAGCGTGTGTTGAAAAGGTGATGGAAATACTTAAAAATAAAACCGAACGCTGATGGCCGAAACAGGAAAACTGGAGAAAATGCTGATCCTGGCGTTCTCCGATTCAGAAAAAGCGGAAAACGGCGGTACATCTGATGCGGATGATCAATTTGAGGCACTCATCAACCCGGAAAGCTATGCACTTCAGTACAAACTGAAATTCTCGCAGGCCGGGCAGGGACAAGGAACCAGCGGTGCCCAACTGAAATATGAGTATACGGAGCCCGAGGAAATTACATTCGATTTCTTGTTCGATAATACGGGAATCATCGATGGTAACCCCAGGGATAGCATCGCCGACGATCTGAAGAAATTCAAGGATGTCCTTACAGGCTATAAAGGCGATTCACATGAGCCACGGCATTTTAAGCTGGTTTGGGGTAAAAACTCCATTTTTAAGGGCCGGGTAACCGAAATGTCTATTATCCATAAGTTGTTTAAACCCGATGGAACCCCGATCCGGGCAACTGCAACCGTAAAATTCAAAAGCAGTATTGAGGACGAAAAACGGGCCGCCAAAGAGAATAAAAGTTCACCCGATCTTACCCATGTCCGTAAAGTAAAATATGGAGATACCCTGCCTTTAATGTGTTACCGGATTTATGGCGATCCAAAGTATTATGTTCAGATAGCCAAAGTAAATGGCCTGACCAATTTCCGGCAGCTAATTCCGGGAACCGACTTGTATTTTCCACCTATCGCTAAAACACCTTAAATCCCTTGCCCAACGAATCTACCATACCAACCCCTGCTACCCCCGATGTTTGTACGTCGGTAATATTGCTCGGCGGAGCGGAACTCCCGGGCAGCTATCAGGTATTGTCATTGTCGGTCGCGCACGAGCTCAACCGGATACCAACCGCAATTATATGCCTGAGTGATGGTGATGCCTCTCAAGGTTCTTTCAAAGCAAGCAATTCCGATCTTTTTGTGCCTGGAAATACGGTTGAAATCCAACTGGGATACCGGTCACAAAATGAATCTGTGTTTAAGGGAATAATCATAAAGCATAGTATCAGGGTCAGAGCCAACAGTGGCAGCCAGCTGATTGTGGAATGTCGCGATGAGGCGGTAAAAATGACGGTTGGAATCAGAAGTAAATACTTCATTGATCTGAAGGACAGTGATATTATGGAGCAGCTTATAGATCAATATGGTTTGCAGAAAGAGGTGGAGGCTACCACACCTGATCTTAAGCAGGTGGTTCAATATGAATCTTCCGATTGGGATTTTATGCTTTGCCGTGCCGAAGCCAATGGAATGGTGGTTATGGTAGAGGATGGAAAGATTATTGTTGCCAAACCTGCAACCGGCGCCCAATCAGTAGTTAATGTCAGCTTTGGATCAACTCTTTTGGAACTGGATGCTGAAATTGATGCCCGTATTCAAAGCACCGGGATAAAAGCTACCAGCTGGAATGCTACCGATCAGGAACTTTTGGAAGCCGAAGCCGCCGAACCGTCAGTAACCGGCAATGGAAATATCTCTGCCTCGGAATTGGCTGATACGATTGGCGGTGATCCTCTGGAAATCAGGCATGGCGGGAAATTGGGTGAGCTGGAATTGCAAGCATGGGCCGATGGAAGATTATTGAAGGAACGGCTGTCCAAAATTCGGGGACGTGCTCGATTCCAGGGTTTTGCCGGTGTTCTGCCTGGGAAAATTATTGAAATATCCGGTATTGGCGAACGTTTTCAAGGAGAAACCTATGTGTCCGGAGTACGCCACGCCGTATCAAAAGGCAACTGGTCCACCGATGTACAATTGGGCCTTAACCCTGAATTGTTTTCCGAAACTTTCAACTTCCGCCCAATGCCCGCCGCTGGTTTATTGCCTGCCGTAACCGGTTTGCAAACGGGAATTATTACCGTTCTGGAGGGTGATCCCGAAGGCGGTGACCGCATAAAAGTCAGACTCCCAATGATCAGCAGTGCCGGCGAAGGAACCTGGGCCCGCATTTCAACTCTGGATGCGGGTAACGATAGAGGAACCTACTTCCGTCCGGAGATCGGAGATGAGGTAATTGTGGGTTTCTTGAACGACGATCCCCGGCATCCCGTTATCCTGGGTATGTGCCACAGCAGCGCTAACCCGGCCCCCGAACCCCCTAAGGATGACAACCATCTGAAGGGCTATGTGAGCCGGGAGAAAATGAAGCTCTCCTTCGATGATGAAAAGAAAATTGTGACCATCGAAACTCCAGCCGGGAATAAAATGATGCTCTCCGAAGAGGATAAAGGAATTTTGCTGGAAGATCAGAATGGAAACAAAATTACCCTGAATGATAGCGGTATCACTATTGAAAGTTATAAGGACCTGATCCTGAAGGCACCAAATGAGGTGAAAATCGAAGGTCTTAATATCGCCGCAAAAGCATCGGTTGGATTTAAAGCCGAAGGAGCTGCCACTGCTGAGGTTTCAGGGGCAAGCACCACCCTAAAAGGTAGCGCTTCAACAATGATTACTGGAGGTATGGTTCAAATAAATTAATGATTGATTATGGAACAGAACCTGGCATTTATTGGTCGCGGATGGTCGTTCCCACCAAAGTTTAATCAGGTTAATGGCAGCGTTGATATGCTCGTTCAGGAAGCAGATATCGCCTCGAGCCTGGAAATTCTGTTGGGTACCGCCCGCGGTGAACGAATCATGCTTCCCCTCTATGGCTGTAATCTCGATGAGCTGATTTTTGAAAGTCTGGATACCCGCATGAAAACCTTGATTGCAGATAAAATTGAATCAGCTATCCTTTATCATGAACCCCGTATCGAACTGGAAAATGTTACCATCGATGATAGCCGCGAATGGGAGGGCGTCATCTTATTGGATATCATCTATCGCGTAAAAACAACTAACTCCCGGTTCAATTTTGTCTATCCTTTTTATAAACTCGAAGGAACAGATATCAATATCGCAGCTTCCGTAAGTCAAGTTATCTGAAAATATTCCGATGTATGTTAAAGCCCGACAACTGTAATCAAAATTCAGATCCGCTAAAACTGATTCGCGATGGGGATAATCAGGACAGCCGCATTTCACCTGCACTCGATCCATCGTATGTGTCAGTTAACGAGCATGGTGCAGCACATGGGATGTTGTTTGCCCAGGAATTGTCGGAGTTTGTTGACTATTTCGATTCGACCAACTCAAAAAATAGCTCCTGGGCACCTTTTTTCAGCAAGGATCCTTCGCTCCTGCTCGCTTTAGCATCGGTCCAGAATATGGAGGATTACAAATCACAAATCAAATCATATTTCGATTTTTTAAATGATCAGGATAATGAATCAAATGAGGATGAGCTGAAAAATAACCTCACCTACCTTTTCTCCTGCCTGATTACCCTGGCAAAGCAACTCGACCGGCTGAAGGATGGCTTACCGGCTGAAATCGCATTGAAACTAACTTTGAAGAACCTTATTCAAACCCGGTTGGCTCCAGCTCTGAAGCGCCTGATATCGTATCAGAAAGGTGGGGTGGATTTGTTTACAGATTGTGCTCCCACTAATGGCATCAAAATTCTGGGAGTATTGCCAGATAATTACACCACCATACTGGATTCCGGCTTTTCGAAGGATTGGATAACAGATAACTCAGTTGATTGGAAATCTTTTACCACCGGAATACTTCCTGAACCAACAGTTTATGGAGAGACAAACGAAAATGTTTTTAACCGGGTTAACCATTTTGCAAACCATAATTTATTTACGTCGATATCTGATCAATTCCTGAAAGTTTTTTCACGCGTGATTAATGAAGCACGCGATGCGCTTGAGTTCACCTTCACAAACCTGGATAGTCATGAACCTCATTATGCTCTTTTTCTGAGTTTTCTGAGACTCATGGAATACGCCAGGGCCGAAACTAATACCATTACTGCCAGGCACCTGGATTTTTATTACCGCGAAATTTTGCAGCTCAAAGAAAAACCAGCACTCCCCGCCCAAACTTACCTGATAGCGGAACTGGCTAAACAGGCAGCTTCTTACCAACTAAAATCCGGAGATCTCCTGAAAGCCGGAAAAGATGAAAAAGGAATCGAAGCCCTCTACGCCGTTAGCCGCGATCTAATTGCTAATCAGGCCAGGGTTACTTCCCTTCAAACGATATACCGCCATGGAATGGAGAGTGTTGGATCGGGCTCCGATGCAAACGCGCAAACCGGTCGCCTATACGCTTCTCCCAAGGCTGATTCCGGGGATGGCCTGGGTGCAGCATTAACCAGTACTGATCTATCCTGGCATCCCTTTTATAATAAAAATTATACAAACGGCAAGCTGGTTTCTATCCAAATGCCCTTGGCTGAAATGGGTTTTGCCATCGCTTCTCATTATTTATGGCTCGCTGAAGGGAAGCGCTCCCTGAAAATCGATTTCACAACAACAGGGTACCATGGAAAGTTAAATGTGGAAAGGTCGTCCGAAATCGTTTGCCTGTTTTCCGGAGAAAAGGGTTGGATTGAGAAATCACCTGACAGCTTTATGGCAACCAACAAGCAAAATATTCAACTCCTGGTGACCCTGGCCGGCGATGATCCTCCGGTAGTTGCTTTCAACCCTAAAAAACTCGGGTATGGGTTCAATATCAGTTCACCTGTAATCATCATTAAGCTCAGAAATGAAACAGATATATTATACTCATTCCCGGTTTTTGAGAATGTAAAGTTATCCCGGATATCTCTTCAGGTGTCTGTTGATCAGGTTAAAAATCTGGTTCTTTCCAATGATTTTGGCCCGGTTGATGCTTCTAAACCTTTTCTGCCGTTCGGAGCCCTCCCTGAAAATGGAAGTTCACTGATTTTGGGCAGCAATGAAATGTTTATTAAAAAGAATGTTACCAGCTGTAAACTGGCGATTCACTGGAAAAATGTCCCGCATATTCAATCCGTTCCCTTCTCAGGTAAAGAGGAAAACGTGCAATTTAAGTATGATCCAACAGCTAAATTGGCGCCTTGGGCTAATATCACCTTCCTGAAAGAGGGAATTTGGGATGACCTCAGGTACCAGAAACTTTTTAATGGTAGTGATGACGTAGAAATCGATATCGTACCCAACGGTGGATTCAATAAGGAGGATCGTCCCGATTTTCAAACAGATACACAATTTTCAGTAAAATCTAATACCGGGTTTCTTAAGCTGTCGCTACCCTTTGGGCTCGGTCATAAGGAATATCGGGAAGCTCTATCGGATTACCTGCTGGCTTTTGCCAGAACCAAAAGAAAAACTACCAAACCTGTACAGCCCTATACACCTGAGGTTGAAGCAATTTCTGCAAATTATACTGCCATTCAGATTATTAACCTTCATTCGGCGGATCAGTCCGGATTTGAAAAAAGGAGTGCCAGGTTCTTTAATTTGGGTTCTTTTGGGTTTGCAGAGCAGCATGCGTACCTGAAAACTAAAGCGCCTGATCAGGAT
>CAIXKO010000862.1 GCA_903919925.1 uncultured Bacteroidota bacterium
AAGTGTCCGGGCCCGAAGCACTTCAACAACCATCGGTTCAAAAATCACCTTCAGTTGTTCCTTGCTGATACAACATTATGAAAACTTTTCTTACTTTTAATACCGAATTAAAAATTGTCCGATTTATAGGGGGCTAAACCATCGCCGATGTTATATGGTGAAAATAAACGACGAAAGGTATATGGAACCAATCATTACAGAACAAAAAAAGTTGGTTCAAAAAGTGGAGGTTACTCTTTCGAAAGGGAGAATGTTAAAGATAAAATTTAAAAGCTGTTTTTATTTTATCTCATTTTTGGATGTAGGTTTGTTTCACTACTTTTATTTGCCCAATAAATGCATACTGCCATGAAAATCCACCGATTCTATCAGCTGGCCCTCGCCATTGCGCTATCGTTTTGTTTTACTCCGGTCTTTTCTCAAACGTGGGAGGAATTAATGAATCAGGCCATCAAGTACCGGCAGCAAAATGATGTATTTAAAACGAACCAGTATGCTGAAAAGGCCTTTCAAAAGGCTAAAGCATCCTTTGATGCATCGGATTCCAGGTATCAGCAAACTTTGAATTTGTATGCCACCAGCACCATCTGGGTACTCGAGAATAAGGGTGACCTTGGGAAGCCTAACTACACAGCAGCAGTCAGGGAATTCAGCAGCCTGTATCTCCAATCAGGCAACAAAGCCAAGGCCGATTCCCTGATTGCTTTATCCAGGAAAAGCGAGTTGGACTATTTTAAAAAGGGGAACCTCAATTGGGAGGAGCTTGACTCAAGGCTGTTCGAGTATTATAATCAAGGTGATTTTGAAATGGCAATTGGCTATGCAGAGATTGCTGTAAAGAAAGTGGAGGTTGAAAATGGTAAGGATCATTTGAATTATGCCAGATCGCTGAACTACCTGGCAATGATTTACATTGCTTCCGGTAATTACGCGTTTGCTGTGCCCCTGTTCCAACAGGCATTGAACATCACTAAAAAGGCGTTAGGTACGGACGATCCCGGTTATGCAACTTTGCTTAACTATCTTGCAATGGCCTACCAAAATTTGAGCAATTACGCGGCAGCTGAGCCTCTGTTTAATCAGTCTCTTGAAATCAGGAAAAAAGAATTAGGCACAGATCATCCCGATTATGCCCAATCGCTGAACGACCTGGCAAATTTATACCGTGTAACAGGCAATTACGCGTTAGCTGAGCCCCTATACCAGCAGGCTTTGGAGATCAGAAAAAAGGCATTAGGTTTAGAAAATCCCTATTATGCCCAATCTCTGAGCAATCTGGCACAGTTATATTGTGAAACTGGCAATTACGCCCTGGCTGAGCCCCTTTATCAGCAGGCTTTGGAGATCATCAAAAAAGCATTAGGTGTTGAGCATCCTATATACGCCACTTCGCTGAACAACCTGGCAATGTTATATCAAAGCATTGGCAATTACGCCGCAGCGGAGCCCCTGCACCTGAAGGCTTTGGAGATCAATAAAAAAGCAAACCGCATTGAGAATCCCATTTATGCCACTTCGCTGAACAATCTGGCATTGTTATACTATTCGATGGGCAATTACGTGGCAGCTGAGCCCCTGTATCACCAGGCTTTGGAAATCAGAAAAAAAGTATTAGGTGTAGCACATCCTGATTATGCCTCTTCGCTGAACAACCTTGCGTTGCTATACTATAACATTGGAAACGATGCCGCTGCTGAGCCCCTCTACCTGGAGGCGTTGGAAATCAACAAAAAGGTATATGGCGCAGAACATCCCGAATATGCCAATTCGCTAAACAACCTGGCATTATTATACTCTGACATGGGCAATTACGGTGCCGCTGAGCCCCTGTACCGGCAGGCCCTGGTAATCTTTAAAAAAGCATTCGGCGTTGAGCATCCCGAATATGCCAATTCGTTGGATAACCTGGCAATTTTATGTCAAAACAATGGACAACCTGAACAGACAGAGAAATTAATGCTTGAAGCCAATCCAATTTGGATTAACCAGTTAAAAAAGGGGTATCAGTTCCTTTCCGGGGAAGAAGCTCAACTCTTTTATTCCAGTGTTAGCAATACGTTCGAAGTAAACAACTCATTTATTGCGAGTCGTGAAAAGATCAATCCCTCCCTCTCTGCCCTAAGCCTCAACAATGAACTGGCCATAAAGGGAGCCTCGCTCCATGCTTCCATTCGAATGCGGCAAACAATTCAGGATAGCGAGGATTCGGTTTTGATTGGCACTTTTAACCGGTGGATGGCAGTAAAAGGCCGGATAAATGACATGAACAACCTTCCAATCAAAAAACCTAATGAAAAGGCGGATTCCTTGGAGACGGTGGCCAACAACCTGGAAAGAGAGCTTATCCAAAAATCACAGGCTTTTAAAGGGTTGCAGGCTTCCTTGTCCATCCTGTGGAAGGATGTTCAAAAGCGTTTGGCGGAAAATGAGGCGGCTATTGAATTTATTAATTTCCGGTATTTTACCGGCAACACATTGACTAACCGCCCCCTGTATGTTGCCCTGATTGTTAGACCCGGTTACGAATATCCCAAGTTCGTTTCCTTGTTTGAGGAGAAAGATCTTTACCGGTTACTCTATTATGCTGATGCCCCCAAAGACCTGCAAATCCCTAGAACAATTACCCCGGAGATCATGCAGGAGGTATATCAACTCGCCTGGAAACCGATGGAAGAATTCCTGAAAGGAGTTACATCGGTTTACCTGTCCCCATCAGGCTTACTGACTACGGTGCCTTTTCAGGCCCTGATGAAAAACAATGCCACCTGCCTGATCGATTCGCTCGATATTCATTACCTGCTGAGTACCCGGGAACTGGCCACTACTGAAAAGCCTGATGCACTATCCGGACCCCTGACCGCCGCCCTGTTTGGAGGCATCCTGTATGACCTTGATACTGCGTTTCTCTCTCGCGAGGCCATGCTGGCAGGCGGAAAGGTTACCCGGAGCTTTGTGCCGGATGATAGCACCCGTGGCACGGCATTCAGGCAACTCCCCGGAACTGCTCAGGAGGTGAAGCAGATAAACGATCGTTTGATCAGCAATAATTGGAAAACCAATGTGTTTACTGGTTCTCTGGCTACCGAAGGGCAGTTCAAACGATTAAGCGGCAACCATGCACCCACCATTCTGCACATTGCCACGCACGGATTTTATTTTCCACCACGCAACACCAAGGAAAAGGATCTGATGCAATTCAGCATGGAAAACAAGTTCCGGGTGGCCGATAACCCGCTCACGCGAACAGGCTTAATTATGGCAGGGGGAAACCTGGCCTGGAAAGGCATGCCCATTCCGGATGGAGTGGAGGATGGAATTTTAACGGCTTATGAAATCTCGAATATGGATCTCCGGAAAACCAGTTTGGTGGTGCTCTCGGCTTGCCAAACCGGGTTGGGTGATATCAAACCCGGCGAAGGGGTGTTTGGCTTGCAGCGGGCGTTCCGCCTGGCCGGAGTGAAAACCATTATCATGAGTCTGTGGAATGTGGCTGATAAAACAACTGCCGAGCTGATGAGCCTGTATTTTCAGTATTGGATGAAGGGCGAAAAGCGGGTTGATGCTTTTAACAAAGCGGTAAGTGAACTGAGGAATAAATATCCGGATGAGCCGGTGAAATGGGCGGTGTTTGTGATGGTGGAGTAGCTAGGATGACGCGTTTGAACGATGGTGAATGGTGAAAAAAGTTTTTCTTTTGAATACAATCTTTAACACAGTTTCTTCTTTTCTTTTCTGGATTTTCTCGGTTAGTGGCCTTACTTACAATGAAAAAAAATATTGATTTATTATTTCATTGTTCCGCTGGTTGATCAAAAATATGCGTCCCTACGGATCCCGCATAATGATTGAACCGGACGCAAATATGCGTCCGAACGGTGCGTTGAATAAAGGATACTGGTGGAAATTTGCATTCATTGCCCGATGCCATTCCTTCCCACCAATGCCATCGTTCGGACGCATATTTGCGTCCGGATTCAACACCACCAAAGATTTGTGGGGACGCATATTTGCGTCCATCACCCTCCATCCCACCCGTCAATGCCATCTTGTGGAAACATTGAATTTGACTGAAATGGATTCAAATATATGGACGCAAATATGCGTCCCTACGGATCCCGCATGATGATTGAACCGGACGCAAATTTTCAGAAATGATGCTGTTTCACCGTCACTTGTCACTCGTCACTCGTCACTTACCATGTCCATGCACCACCTCTCCGGCTATTTCAAAAATTCACCCGGATTTTGTAAGAACAGCTCAATAGGAAAGATGAAAATATTTTTATTCTTCATCATTATCTTTCCCCTGTAAAGCAGAATCAGTGAGGATCCCGGATAATCATCGCCAAATGAAACAAGCACTGGAAAAAATGAAGTCTTTGGGATTGTTATTACTCGTTTTATTTCTATCATGTCTGCAAAATTAGACCTGTTTTGCAGATTAGTCAATTGTTTTTCGACCCTAAATTCAATAACAGAAGAGGAAAAGGCTAATTGGTGTATATAAATCTGCGAGAAGCTTTCATTGAACTATTTGTTTCGATTCAACGAACCGAATCCCCTGATTGCTTACCGTCAAAATCCCTGCATACTACTTGCGGACAAGCACTTTCTTAAATTATGCAACCTTATATTGAAATACCGCACCAGGCAGAACGAGCAGTATCGAAAGGAAAAGAGAAAATACTGAAAAGAATATCCGTTAGTTGTCGTGCGTTTTCATCATGATTGTTTTAAAGTTAAAGATCACTTCGCTTCAGGCGATAATACAATCCAGGAAAGTGAAAACGTAAACACCATCCGGATTTTTCTACGAAAAATCCTTCAACCTCAAAGTTAATCAGAAGGAGTTATGTATCTGAACAACGGTGGCTGTTATAAAATATCTTACTTATTTTGTTTACGTTAATCATTCTTTGGGTTATATGTTATAATTTGGCTTCAGGTTGAATAAAATGAACTTTACCCCATGAAACGGACCCTTATTTTCGCGTTCATCCTTTTGGCAATGGTTCTGCATTCCTGCAAGAACAAAGAGTCAAAATATGGTGCTGTTACCTTGCCCGCCACCACAAAGATTCTTAATGCGGAGGTGTTGCAATCCAAACTCGTTTCCATCGATTCCACGGGTTTTACTCTCACCTTTCGTCCCGGCAATAAGATCATTGATCACCTTAAAACCGGTGATGTGCTGGTAGCCGGTCAGGGAGCGGGAATAATACGAAAGGTTACGGGTATCAGTAAAAAGAATGGGGAGATTACGGTTTCCACTACCCAGGCCGGATTAGCTGATGCAATAAAGAAAGGCGAACTGAAAATAAATCAAACACTTACGGCAGCGATGGTTCAATCGGTCCGGTCAAAAACACCGGGAATAACCATCAGGGCCATCGATACCAAACCGGGGGCACCATCCGGAGAAATCGAATTTGAGATT
>CAIXKO010000863.1 GCA_903919925.1 uncultured Bacteroidota bacterium
AAGTGTCCGGGCCCGAAGCACTTCAACAACCATCGGTTCAAAAATCACCTTCAGTTGTTCCTTGCTGATACAACATTATGAAAACTTTTCTTACTTTTAATACCGAATTAAAAATTGTCCGATTTATAGGGGGCTAAACCAGGACACTGCTTTTTATTGAATATCTTTGTTTCAATAATGCCAGAATCTATAGTAATATGAATAATTCATTGTCCGGGAAACAGCTTTCACGCAGGTTAACCCTATTTTCTCTGATTGTCGGAGTTATTTCATTCACCTTGGTGGTTAGTTGTTCATTAGGTGATCAATCATCAATATTTGGATTAAAGCTGTATGTTTCCACCTCCGGAAACGACGCCTGGTCAGGCACTCTGAACCAACCCAACCCATTCAAAACTGATGGTCCGTTTGCCACTCCTTGGGGAGCACGCAACGCCATTCGTGTATTGAAGGAAGCCAGGAAACTTCCAAAAGGCAATATCATGGTAGAAATCGGAGGAGGCACTTACGAGTTGCCCCAGGATTTTGAGCTGGAAGCAGGCGATAGCGGAACCGACTCTCTTTCCCGTATTATCTATACCGGGCAAAAGGGCAAAGAAGTGCGATTGTCGGGTGGTAAGTACCTGACCAAATGGGCATTGGTTTCCGATAAAGAGGTTTTGGGAAAATTCAACCAGGAGGTTCGTAATAAAATCTATCAGACTGATCTCCGGGAGGCAGGCGTAAGTGAATTCGGATCGCCGGGTGGTGGCGGGATGGAACTGTTTTTCAATGATCAGCCGATGTGGATATCGCGTTATCCCAATAAAGGATTTGTAAAAATCACTGGTTTATTTAACGTTGAACCGGTAGATATCAGGGGAACAAAGGGAGACCAGGTGGGAAAATTCAATTATGATGATTCACGTATCTCGCTTTGGAAAGATGAAAAAGATGCCTGGGTTCATGGTTATTGGTTTTGGGATTGGAGTGCTGAGCGCCATAAGATTGCAAAACTCGATACCCTGAATAAATTCATAGAGGTGGCCCCACCCTATCACCATTACGGCTACCGGCTGGGCCAGTGGTTTTATGGGTATAATCTGCTAACGGAGATTGATGAACCAGGTGAATATTATGTTGATCGCGAAAATGGCCTGCTCTATATTTATCCACCGTCGGATATTGAGAAAAGTGTAACCTATATTTCCCTGAATAAGAATATCATCAATCTTAGCCAGGTATCTTTTGTCACCATTCAAAACGTGATACTGGAAGGATGCCGTGAAACCGTTGTAAAAATGCAGGATTGCACCCAAACGTTGGTGGCAGGTTGCACGCTCAGGAATTCGGGCGATTGGGGGGTTACCATAAACGGAGGATCGCGGAATGGGGTAACGGGTTGCGATATATACGGGTTAGGTGCCGGCGGTATCCGGATAGAAGCCGGCGACCGTAAAACCCTGGTTCCCGGGGGGTGTTTTGCCGATAATAATGATATTCATCACACTGCCAGGATCAAGAGGATCTATAATCCGTGCGTTTCCCTTTATGGTGTTGGCAACCGGGCTACGCATAATGTAATGGCACATGTTCCGCACATGGCTATTTATTTCGATGGGAACGATCACCTGATCGAATACAACGATATTTCAGATGTGTGTTATGAATCGAACGATGCGGGCGCCATCTATGCCGGTCGCAACTGGACCATGCGGGGAAACGCCATACGGTATAATTATCTGCATAATATTTCCGGATTTGAAGGCAAGGGATGTGTCGGGATTTACCTGGACGACTCCTTTTCTTCGGCAGAGATTATCGGAAATATTTTCAATAAGGTTACCCGTGCCATGATGATTGGTGGCGGCAGGGACAATATCGTTATGAACAATATTTTTATTGATTGTGTTCCATCATTGCATGTTGATGCCCGTGGAATGGGCTGGATGCAGGATATGACCGATGCCTGGATCAAGGAAGGACTGGAAAAAGGAACCATTTTAGGAGCAGCATTCAACACGCCCCCTTACAGCACCCGGTATCCTAAACTGCCTGGCATTTTAGGCGATGATCCGAAAGCTCCAAAAGGGAATATTATTTCATCCAACATTTGCGTTGGGGGCAACTGGGACAAAGCATCGGGATTTTGGGGCATGTCGATTGAAGGAGCTGCACGCCGTTTTCTGGTTATGGAAGGTAATATTGTTGCCCCCAATTCAGGGGTTCAGGATAGTCATTCGAAAAGCTTTCTGATTACCGATCCCCTGTTTGTTAACCCAGCCAACCCGGAACAAGGCCAATTCAGTTTAAAGACAAATTCACCTGCACTACGGAATGGTTTTAAGCAGGTTCCTTTTGATAAAATCGGGCTGTATGAAAGTAAATACAGGAGTATCGGCAAATCTGAAAAAGACTAATCGCAGAGTGATAGCCGTCTGAAACGGAACATCATGACCGATAACTTGCCTTTAGGTACCCTCCCCCTGGCCCCCTCCCTGAAAAAGGGAGGGGTGGGGGTGGGTACTTAAAGACAAGTTATATAGTAGTCCGGGAAAACACAAATTGTTTCTTTAACTTTAGGGAGAATTGGAATACAAAGCTCCCCCACATGAAACATATCATTTCCCTGGCTACAAGCCTGTTGCTTTTTCTCAACGGTATCAGCCAGGATTTAAAAAGTACAGTTATCCTTTCAAAACCGTTGTCGGCTGGCTGGACCTGGTTCAGCATAAATGTAATCGATACCGATATGTCGGTTGACCATGTTTTAGGCAGTCTGACTGGCAATGATGGCGATTACATCAAGAATCAAACGGTATCGGCAACCTATTATGAAGGAGTTGGTTGGTTTGGAGAGCTATTGGAGATCGATCCCGGGGAGATGTATAAAATAAAGATCGCGGCAGCAGATGAAATTATTTTTGAAGGGTTACCTGCAGATCCTTTAACCTATCCGGTCACCATAAATACAGGCTGGAACTGGATCGGTTACCTGCCACAATCGGCCAAAGGCATTATCCAGTCCCTATCCGGGATCATTCCTGTAGCCAATGATTATATTAAGAACCAGACTGTAAGCAGCACTTTTATTGAAGGTGATTCATGGTTTGGTGATCTCACCAATATGGAACCCGGTGATGGATATATGCTGAAGACCAGTCATCCGGCAATTTTAACTTTCCCTGTTTTCGGAACCTTTACCGATGCCAGGGACAATTATGAATACCCGTGGATCAAGATCGGCGACCAAATCTGGATGTCGGGCAACCTGGCCTGGTTACCCACTGTTGACCCACCTACCAGCGGATGGCCCACATATGGGTTATATTATGTTGAGGGTTATTCAGGCACCGTGGTGAGTGAGGCTAAGAATTCAGGCAGTTTTGCTTCTTACGGAGTGCTTTACAACAGGGAAGCTGCCAAAATCGCATGTCCATCGGGCTGGCATTGGCCCAGCGATGCCGAATGGACCACTTTATCCAGTTATTTTTCCGCAACGGATGGGGGAAAAATGAAAGAACAGGGAACCGGTCACTGGACTCTACCCAACACGGGGGGCACGAATGAAAGTGGATTAACTGCCCTTCCGGGAGGCTACAGAAGCGACCTTACAAAGGATTTCGAGCAAACCGGAAACAATGGATACTATTGGACATCAACAGTCTCAGCCGTTTCGGAGGGCTGGTATCGCGGCCTTTACTTCAACAGCAATGAAATAACCAGGCTCCCCGGCGATTTTAGCGACGGCTACTCGGTCAGGTGTATTTTTGGACGTGATACTACTTTGCCCACTTTAACCACGGCGGTTATATCCAGAATCACCCAAAATGCCAGTATTTCAGGAGGTAATATTACTAAAGACGGTGGCATACCGGTAACTGCGAGAGGTGTTTGCTGGTCGCTATCGAGCAACCCAACTACTTCCGACAATAAAACCACTGACGGAGACGGAACAGGAGAATTCATCAGTGCCATTACCGCGTTGGATGCCCAAACAACCTATTATGTAAGAGCTTATGCAATAAACAACTCGGGCACCAGCTATGGCAATGAGATCAGTTTTACCACTTTGGAAGGCAATACTTTTGCCGACAGCCGCGACGGGCACATTTATAAAAAGGTAACGATCGGCACCCAGACCTGGATGGCCGAAAACCTGGCGTATCTGCCGGCTATCAGTGCTTTAAACACCGGCTCAAATACCGCTTATCATTATTATGTATATGCATTTTACGGTTCGACCGTTGCCAGTGCCAAGGCCAGCGTCAATTACGCCACTTACGGAGTGTTATACAATTGGCCGGGAGCCATGGTTGGGAACGCTTCCAGTTCAGCGGTTCCCAGTGGTATTCAGGCAATTTGTCCGCCAGGCTGGCATTTGCCCAGCGATGCCGAATGGACCATTCTGACTGATTTTCTGAACCTCAATGGATATGGATATGGCGGAACCGGTGTTGATGTTGCCAAGTCTATGGCCTCCACAACGCTCTGGTCTGCCTCTGCAACTTTGGGAGCAGTTGGCAACGATCTAAGCAGTAACAATACCAGCGGATTTAATGCCCTTCCGGGAGGCACCGCTTACTACCTGGTGGGCGGTGGATGCCAGCTGCTTAAGGATGCTGCCTATTTCTGGTCGGCAACCGGGAACGACGCAACGACCAGCTGGATCCGTGCGCTTAACTATGGCCGGGATTATGTTTCGCGATACGCCAATTACAATTATATGGGGCATTCGGTCCGCTGCCTGAAAGATTAGGCTGCACTAATTTTTGATTTTCGCCCGGTATTCCTTCATCTGCCGGGTAGGCTCGATAATGGAATAGCCTTTCCAGATGGAATCGGAATACGAGGAAATGCGTTCGGGCGTTACTCCTTTTTCCAGGATCTTTTTAAACTTTTCCGGAGTGCTGCTCTCGCGGTACACCACCAGA
>CAIXKO010000864.1 GCA_903919925.1 uncultured Bacteroidota bacterium
CATATGCGTAAATTACAGGACTTTTATAAAGCAAGGACCGATTCACTCCGCAACCAAAAGGATAAAATGGTGCTGGAGATCAGTCAGAAATCTGGCAAAAACTACCTGTTCAATCTGAAGGAGAAATATCACAATCTCGCCATTGAAGATCTTGTTTTGAACAGCAAAACGAAAGAATATTTCCGCGAAACCAAAACCGGTCTCATGCAAAAAGTGGCTCCAATCTATAAATCCCCCGATTTTGATTATGGAAGGGCACATTTTCTCGCCTCCGAAAAAAGGATATTTCCTTTTTTCATAAAAACTTTATGGTTCGATGTCGGGATCATCTGGTTGATGAGTGTTTTCTTATATTTAGCATTGTATTTTAATTGGTTTCGAAAAACCATTAATGTGATGTCCAATATTTTACCTAATTAAACAATGAAAACCCGGACCGGAATCATTTCAATCGTTGCCATAATTTGCTGGAGCTACAGTTTTCCGGTTTTAAAGGCCCAAACAGATACCGTTCCAGCATTGACTACTTCTATCGGTGTTGATTTGGTTAGCCGCTATGTTTGGCGCGGCTTGGAACTCGGCAGCGGTCCCAGTATTCAACCTGGTTTTTCAGCTTCTTATAAAGGATTTACTATTGGAACCTGGGGTGCTTATAACCTCACCGGCACCGGCGAGCAGGAAACTGATTTCTTTGTGTCGAAAACAGTAGGTTTCCTCACCGTTTCTGTTTGGGATTACTGGATGAATGACCACGTGTCAGCAGTCGATTTCTTCAATTACCGCGATAAAACTACCAACCATCTGCTCGAAGCCCAGGTGATGGTTTCGGGCGGCGAAAAGCTTCCATTTAATTTTCTTGCCAGCTATATATTCTATGGCGCTGATCCGTCGAGAAGCATGTATTTCGAGCTTCAGTACTTACCGGACCTAAGCCTGTTTGATCTTATGGTTTTTGCTGGTTATCAAGCAAAAGGGGAGTTTTATGCCTCTGATCCCGGTTTCGTTAGCATGGGCTGCACGGTAAAAAAACCAGTCAATATTACAGATCGGTTTTCAATACCTTTGAGTCTGAGCCTGATCCTGAATCCAGTTGGCAGAAGTGCCTGGCTGGTGGCAGGAATTACATTTTAATTGGCGCACATTAAACAATGCACACTGAAATGGATAATGAACAAGTTGACAAGATATTACAGATCAGAAACGATATTGATGAATTAACCCGGGTTGCCATGTTCCTGGAAGATCTCAGTGAGGAATGGGGGCTCGGGATGCCCTTGGCTTTCTCATTAAACCTCGTTCTGGAAGAAGCCCTTACCAATGTCATTTCTTATGGATTTGACGATGACTCCGAACATACAATCGAGGTCCGTTTAAAAAAATCAGGAGCACTACTCTCCGTGGTCATTGTTGACGATGGGCATGAGTATGATCCAACCTTAAAGGCCGATCCTGATATCACTTTGGCAGCTGAAGAACGACCGATTGGCGGATTAGGGATTTTTTTGATTAAAAAAATTATGGATACAGTTGAATATCAACGAAAACAAAATAAAAACATATTAATTCTTACTAAAAAAATCGAACAATGAATGTACAAATTACACCATCTGCCGACTATACATTAGTCGCTGTTGAAGGACGTATCGACACCACCAATGCCTCTGAGTTTGAAAAGCCAATGATGGAAGTAATCGAACGGGGAGTATCAATAATCATTCTCGATTGCTCCGGGCTTAATTATATCAGCAGCTCAGGATTGAGAGTATTCCTGGTAGTTCAGAAGAAAATGATGGCTACAAAGGGTCAGTTCAGGCTAAGTAACCTTCAGCCAGGCATCAAAGAAATTTTTGATATATCAGGGTTTTCGTCCATCTTTTCTGTTTTCACTGATACCCAAGCCGCTATAAAGGGCTAATGATGAGATCATTTAAGGAGTATTCAAGTACTTTTTCAATCAATTGCGATCCCGAAAAGCTGGATTTCTGCTTACAACAAGAAGATTTCTGCTTGCTTGAGGAATCAGTTCCGGTGTTAACGCCCGGGGGAAATAGATTTGTTCATCCCTCGGAGGAGGTTATTCGCCTTTTATCTACTGATTTGCAATTATTTAACCGATCCGCGCTTCCAAAGTTTTCGTCTCCCCTGCTCTATTCATTCCAAATGGATTTGTTGAATTCCGGGGAGGATGCTTTTGCCAGCCAATGGGAAGATTTGCTAAACGACGATCCGTTTGTCAGGATCAAAACATCGGGTGGCTCTACGGTTCAACCATTCGGAGTCGACGATCCGCTTTTTACTTTTGCTTACAGCTCTCTGGCCGGGTTAATGGAGACCGTGAATATTTTTGCTGGTAAAGTTATGAGCGAGATTATGATGGAAGAAATTGACAGCCATCCGTTTCCTGTGCTTTTAAAACTTTCCTACGAGCGATTATCGGGTAACCAGAAAGCAGCTGTGCAGGCTTTGAGCGGTGTTCATGATGCCGGAATTGTGATGCCATTACTTTTGGTTCTGGGTTATATTAACCCCCTGGAATATGCAAAGGGGCTTATTTCACTCCGGATTCAGATTAAGGAGCATTATTCAGAAACAATTTCCGGAGTGACCACGGTACTAACCTACCTCGGTGTTGTCATGGCAAAGCCATTATTGGAACGTGAGTTGTCAACGCTGATCAGGGAGGGTGAAGGGGATTCCATCGAATTCAAATCCACCTTGCGTTGGGATATCCGGGCAGGTAAAACCAATCCGGCGATGGAACGTTCGTGCCTGAAAACCATATCGGCATTCCTGAATTCGAAAGGCGGTTGCCTGCTGATCGGAGTCAGTGATGACGGCTCTATTTTAGGGATCCAAACCGATAAGTTTGCCAATGAAGACAAATTTTTGCTTCACCTCTGGACCCTCATCCGCATTTGCCTGGGAAGGGATTTCAGCCCTTATATTCGCACCCGGCTCGAAAAAGTGGAGGAATCTACGGTTTGTCTGGTTTATTGCCAACCTTCCAACCGGCCGGTGTTTTTATGCCAGCCAGGATTCGCCGAGGAAATGTACATCCGGGTTGGACCATCGAGCAACGCCCTGGATATCAGCGAGGCTTTGAAATATATTAAAAATCATTTCCCCTCTTAACTTCACATTGTTCTTTGAAAAATTTCATCAACCACATTTAGAAGGAATATCAATTATGAAAATAGCACATTACCTGTTAATAATCAGCCTGGCTGCCTTTTCATCAGGCTGCAAAAAGGACACGGTTGAACTGCCAGATGCGCTGGTAAATTCAAAAACGTTGCTGACAGCTAAATTCACTGCTTTGAATGAAAAGATGGCCGCGGCATCAACCTACATGGGAACCGTTAATATGGATGCTACCCTGATCCGCGCAAAACTTCAGGAATTGGTCAGTCAGTTTCCGTATGTTGTTGAATTTGCACAGATTTCCTCCGCTGGGATCATGCAGGCAATTGAGCCTGCCGTCTATCAAAAGTTTGAGGGATCCAACATCAGCACGCAAGATCATGTGATAAAGGCTTTTGGAACAAAAGCACCCGTATTGAGCATGCAATTTCTTGCCGTCGAAGGTTATTTTGCATCCGTTGTTATGCACCCAATTATCAAGAATGGATCGGTAGCCGGTGGCATTACCACTTTGTTCAAACCTGAAACTGTTTTGGAAAGTATCTTTAAACCCCTTAACGACGGACAGGGATTTGAACTCTGGGCAATCGAAAAAGGAGGCAGATTGCTCTTCGATCCGGTTGCCTCCGAAATCGGAAATAACCTGCTCACAGATCCTATGTACAAGGATTTTCCTGACTTGATTGCTGCAATCAAAAAAATCGACGCCGAAGATAGCGGGACCACCACCTACTCTTATTTTACTCCTGGCAACACCGTTGCCGTTAAAAAACTGACTTACTGGACCACCTTTGATCTTTATGGCACTCAATGGAAACTGATTTGGTCGAAACCTGAATAAATACGATGAACATGATGAAATTAAAAACTTTAGCTGTCCTGCTCATTTTTGCAGGCACCCTTACCAATTGCACCAGTAAAAAACCAGCCGGGAATGCAAATATTTCCGACCCTCCAAAACAAACTACATCAATGGATTACAAAATGATGATCGTGGCTAAGTTGTCCGTAAAACCCGAAAAAACGAAGGACTTTATTGAGGCAGCAAAAGAAATAATTGAAAAATCGAATAAAGAAGCCGGTTGTAGTTTTTATCAGCTGTATCAGGATCCATACGATAATTCGAAGTTCGTTTTTGTGGAAGAATATAAAAATCAGGCTGCTGTTGATTTTCATTTTGCTACCGATCATTTCAAGGCTTTCGGACCAAAAATTGGTGATTTGGTACTTGGGCCTCCGGAAATAAAAATCGTAAGTGTTGCAAACGAGGTGACCAAATAATCCCTGGTCAGACCTTATCAGACCTTATCAGACATTATCAGACTTTATTAGCCTCTATTAGTTGATATTCAGCTGATATTCAGCACCTCGTCCAATCCGGATATTTTAAACGTTTTCTTCACAAAAGGCTGGCAGTTTACCATGGAAAACTGCCCTGGGCTGGCTTGTTTAGCATAGGAAACACAAATCCGGATAAAGGAAGAGGCCATATATTCTAAATTTGCCAGGTCGAAAACGATTTTTTGATCCGCCCTCCACTCTTTCATACGAGGTTCGGCTTCAAGCATCTCGTTTAGTCTGGCCACCGCCAGGGTATCCATTCTTCCCGTAAACGTAAGGGTGGTAAGCTTTTCTGCGTCATTAAAATCAAATGCCAACATGCGATGTAAATTAATGGTTTTTGTAATACTCATTCATTATCTCATCAACCGATAGGGATTCATCAAAATAATTCGCCTGATTATGACTGAACCACAATTCATTAGGTTTACGCCGGCTGACACGCTGGATATTGATCAGGTTTTTAGCAGAGATATTCTCCGTGGTTATATTTTTTCCGCCTGTGCCGCAGCCCAGGGTTAGAGAAGGAGCAAGATGGTTAAAAAAGTACCCAACCGCTCCTTGAGTAGTGGGGGTATTGACCAGTATCCTGCCCGCATTTAATAATTCAGAATACTCCAGAATACGCGCTTCATTGTTAGCATA
>CAIXKO010000865.1 GCA_903919925.1 uncultured Bacteroidota bacterium
GTGATATACATTCCCGATATCACCAACCTGAAACCAGCTACTATCCGTTTCACACCTGCACAGAACAAAGCTTTCATTCAACCCATAAAAAACAGTGTCGCCGGATTTCTGGTAGTACCTGTTATGGGCAAGGGCGGTACCAGGAGTTTGGAATTCAATGCATTAACCGGGCAGGGCCAGAAGTAAATACGGGGCTATTGAACAAGAAGTAAATCCGGGGCTACTGAATATGCTTTTGTTTTGCTTTTTCCGTCAATGCTTTCATCGCTGTAGGTAACCCATTCAATAAACCGGTGAAAAACCAAGTATTAGTTTCAGGAAAAACAAAATCGGCAATAATCTTAAAAAATTCATGTTGCATCAGTGCATTGATGTTGAAAATTTATTCCTTATTCAGTAATTTTCCAATAGCCTGTTTTATCACTTCCGAAACGTTGGATTATTCCCATTTTTTTTAGTTCTTGAATATGTCTTTTTATGGTTGCCGCAGAATATCCTGTTTTGTTGGCAAGTTCACTATAAATTGCTTTTGTGTTTTGTTTTAAATGTTGTAAGATGTTTCTTTTTACCAGGTCATTTACCAGGTCATTTACAGGGTCATTTTTAGTTTTTACAGGGTCATTTGTCGCCCTCAATGCTTTGTTTGGCAGTTGCAATGAGATAGTCAGACGGTTTTAGACCGTCAACTTGTTGCAAGCCGATAGCCGTTTTCCAAGCTTTTGCTTTTTCTGTTTTATTTGGCTCACCTTGCCGTATATATTCCTCAAAATTATCCATTGTCTGAACTATGATTTTCTTGTCTATTTATGTCTATCGTTTCTGTCTGCTTACCGCCTACGCGGATAGCTTGATTAAAAGTACGCGATTCTTTCTCAACTTCGGAATTTTAACCATGATATTTCTGATGATGAGAAAGGAATCGGGTTTTAACATTGTTGAGCTGGCCGTTGGGCTCGTTCCGGGTACCGATCACAAACCCGCACATTTTTGGCATAGCTGGTGGAAAAGGTGACCTTCATTGCCAATGATTATCGTGACAGTACTGTTAATAAGCTTGTAACCCTTGAAGGAGTAGAGTTCCTGCGCCGGTTTTCCCTGCATATTCTGCCCACCTGGTTTGTGAAAACCCGGTACTATATAATAGGTGCGCCATGCAAAAGCAGAGCGCACTCGTTGTAAGTTCTGGAAAAACTCCGGGAATACAAATTCCCTGACATAAATATGAGCCTTTCTGTTTAAAAGTGGGTCAGACTGGGTTTGTACCAACAGCCCTCTGACTAAAGATTAATTGGAAATGATATGGAATTTCTGTAATATTTGCGATGCTCTTAGCTTTTTAACAATTATGGCAAAAATTTTAGTTTTAGGTGCAGGGATTTCGGGTCATACAGCAGCTGCATTCCTTAAGAAAAAGCTTGGCCGGAACCATGAAGTTGTGGTTGTTAGCCCATCCGCATACTATCAATGGATTCCATCCAATATATGGGTGGGAGTCGGGAAGATGACTATCGATCAGGTTCGGTTCAAACTGAAACCCGTATACGATCGGTGGAAAATCGATTTTAAGCAGGCGAAAGCTATCGCGATTTTCCCGGAAGGTGACCAGGAATTGCACCGTCCGTTTGTTAGCATCGAATATACAGGAGAATCTCATCAAGGGGAGGTTGAAAAGGTTGATTACGACTATTTGGTCAATGCTACGGGTCCAAAGCTGAATTTTGACGCAACCGAAGGTTTGGGTCCTAAAAAGTTTACCCATTCGGTTTGCTCGTGCGACCATGCAGTTGCCACCTGGGAGGCCCTTAAAAGTTGTTTTGCCCGGATGGAGAAAGGTGAAAAACTTCGCTTCCTTATTGGTACCGGCCATCCAGCGGCAACCTGTCAGGGGGCAGCTTTTGAATATGCACTCAACGTGGCAAGCCAGATCAAAGTTCGTGGACTTCAGGATAAAGCTGAGATAACTTGGATATCAAATGAATACGAACTGGGCGACTTCGGAATGGGGGGCGCCTTCATTCAGCGTGGTGGTTATATTACTCCTACGAAAGTTTTCAGTGAATCTATTTTTGCCGAATATGGCATTAACTGGATTAAAAGAGCGGGCGTTATGAAAGTCGAAGAGGGAATTGCTCATTACGAAACCCTCGATGGTGCCATGAAAACTATTGAATTCGATTTTGCTATGCTCATACCGGCCTTTGCAGGAGCCGGAATAAAAGCATTCGGTAAATCCGGAGAAGATATTACCCCCAAACTTTTTGTGGCAAGTGGATTTATGAGAGTGGATGCAGATTATTCCGGCAAGGCGTTTGAAGATTGGTCCGTGGAGGATTGGCCTTCAACCTATCAAAGCCCGGCCTATCCTAATATTTTTGCAACAGGGATAGCTTTTGCTCCTCCTCATCAGATTTCAAAACCCATGAAAAGTCCGAATGGAACACTGATCACACCGGCTCCGCCCAGAACCGGAATGCCTTGTGGAGTCATCGGCAAAATTGTAGCATTAAATATCGTTGAACAAATCAAATCGGGTCGAACCGATTTTAAACACAAAGCTTCCATGGGGCAAATGGGCGCGGCTTGTGTGGTATCGGCAGGATTTGGAATGCTTAAAGGGAATGCTGCTACCATGACGGTTTTTCCGATTGTCCCAAATTGGCAGAAATATCCCCAATGGGGTCGTGACCTGAGTTATACGGTTGGAGAAGTTGGATTGGCCGGTCATTGGATCAAGCTGTTTTTGCATTATATGTTTATCCACAAAGCAAAAGGCTATCCTTTCTGGTGGCTGATTCCTGAGTGATCGGTTTAAAAGGTACTTACCAAAATACTATAACAATGGCTAAAAATATTGTCCGCGGTTATTATGATGAATCGTACCCGCCTCTCCCTACAAAATCAACTCGTTTTTGGCGAGGAAATCTGCTATGGCAATTATGGCGCTTCATTGCGCTTAACCTTAAGATGATGCGCATCATCGTTGGCGGCCACTCCTGAAAATCTATACAAAAAGCCCGGATTACAGGTTGTGCTGCGAATATTCTGGTCGAAGGAGTTGGTAAATCTGCGTAAATAGGCAAGCGAAGATTAAATATGAACGAGATGAGTTACCAGTCCGAACTATTGCCCAAAGTCCAATCCCGCTTAGCGGTTCGGCTTTTATTTTATCCTATTTTTCAGATATAGCAATGTACTTTTTTAATTCAGTTTGTTTTTCTGCTTGTTTTATTAAAAAGTCTGCTACGTCTGCTCTATTAATTCCGCCTATATTAATTCCTTTGAATAATTTGTTTTCAACACGGTAATTTTCTGTCAATTCCTTGTCCAATAGCCTTCCTGGCCTTACAACTGTCCAATTCAGATCTGAATTAGTGACAATTTCTTCCATTTTAGTTTTGTCAGCATAAACGTCTTTTAAAAAGTATTTTAAAAACATCTTTACTAACCAGGAAACATAATTTTTACTTTCTCCAGCTCCAAATCCGGTAACAAAAATAAATGGAATATCTATTTTATTCTCCCTATTTATTTCCACAATTAATTTTGCAAAATCTGAAAAAAGGGTAGTAGATTTCATATTCTTACTTGTCCCCAATGTTATAATCAGAGCATCTGCGTTTTGGATTGAATTTAATAGGTCAGCTTTATTAGTTGCATTACCAAGTATCATTTTTAACGATTTTTTCTCTTCTATTTTAATTTCAGATCGAGAAAGGGTCGTTATCGAATGATTTCTATTTAATCCTCTTTTTACTGTTTCTAGTCCTATTCCAGCCGAGGCTCCAATTATCGTTATATTCATTTTGCTTTTTTATTGATTTCGGTTTTGAGCTGACAACTAACGATGGGCCGCTATACCCTGTGCGAGTGCACAATGAGATGCGAAAGTGATTCGGCGATTGAGCATAGGGGATAGCGGTTTGTTACCAACAGGCATTATTTTAATTCTTTTCTTTTGAGATTTCCGCTGTTGTGGCCTCGGCCAGCATATTTAGTACCAATTCCAGATTGGTCATATGATCACGGAGATTCTCCTTTTTGAGGGCTTTAAACTTTTTGTATTGTTTTGTCGATAGGTCACTCCAGGCTTTTGTTATTTCATCCGTTAGAGTAGCAAATTCCTGTCCTTTTTTCACACCTCTATTTTCCCATTCATCTGTCAGCTCCTTGCGGACCTCAATACTTTTTAATCTTTGATTGATCCACTCCTTACTATACCCTTTTCGTAAGTATGTTTCCATAAGTCGGTCGATACCCAATTCAGGATCTTCGATTTCATCCACACGTTCTCGGCCAACACGAGCAAGCCATATCTTAAATGGTTCAGCTTTTGGAGATGGAATGCTCTGAATTAACCTAAAAAGCTGTTCGGTATCTGCAACGTCTGTGTGCCTCATTTTTCCATCCGCAGCCGGCATTTTCAAACCGTGACAATTCGTCACGGTTTCATTTCCCTCAGCAAGAAGACGTTGCTTTAGTTTTCTCCAATAAGCATGCGGATTAACACTTTCTGTGAGAACTCCAACAATATCAACTATTGAGAAGTACCATTTCTCTTCCTCTTCGTCCCAGTGAGTTCGAATTTGTCTTTCATTAAAAAGTTTAATAGCTGTTTCTCTAGTCATTATCTACAAAAAATTAATCTTTCATTAAATATAGTATAATACTCTCGTTTTCGGAAATGCTTTTTTGCTTGTTGGTAACACCTCAATATTCGTGACCAGTTAACTTTATTGCCTCCTTCGGTCAGTATACGCAACCAGTTGCGTTTATATCTGCCTTGTGCGTACCTCGAACAC
>CAIXKO010000866.1 GCA_903919925.1 uncultured Bacteroidota bacterium
CCCAACTATCGCCAGCACAAAATCCTCTGATGGCACCGGAACGGGGACCTTTATAAGCAATCTCACGGGGTTGGCTCCCAATACCATTTATTACGTACGCGCCTACGCAACCAACTCTACAGGAACAGGATACGGGCAGGAACATTCCTTTACCACCCGAATAGCCATGCCAACGGTTACTACTGCTGCCATTACCGGTATTTCCAATATCGCTGCAACAGGCGGTGGTAACGTCACAGCTGACGGTAACTCACCGGTAACCGCAAAAGGTATTTGCTGGGCAACCACGCAAAATCCAACCACCGCACTAACTACCAAAACATTGGACGGAGCGGGTACAGGGGCATTTGTCAGCGCCCTAACCGAGCTAACCCCAAATACGACTTATTACGTACGGGCTTACGCGGTTAACGTTGAAGGCACCAGTTATGGTGCTGAAGTTTTCTTTAAAACCAACCAAAGTGTTACCCCGCCAAGCATTACCACTGCCGCCATTACCAACATTGCGGCTACAACGGCAACAGGTGGTGGCAATGTTACCTCCGATGGCAACTCTACGGTAACCGTCAGAGGGGTTTGCTGGTCAACATCGGAGAACCCAACCACAGCCAACGATACCACGATGAATGGTACCGGAAAAGGTATATTCGTTAGTAATCTGATCAACCTGACCCCTAATGTCACCTACTATTTACGTGCTTACGCCATTAATGCTTACGGCAAAACTTATGGAGAGCAGGTTTCTTTTAAAACCCCGCCGGCCAAGCCAACAGTAACTACCACTGCTATCACAAACATTCTGAGCACCACAGCTACCGGGGGTGGTAATGTAACCAACGATGGGCGATCGGCTGTAACGGAACGCGGAATATGCTGGTCGATCGCAGCGAATCCAACCACTGCAGATCCAAAAACGATTGACGGAGCAGATATCGGAATCTTCGCAAGCAGTTTAACCGGATTAACGGCCAATACAACCTATTACGTAAGGGCGTATGCCACCAATATCAGCGGCACCGGCTATGGTGACCAGGTTAGTTTTACCACACTCGCAGGATTGCCCATCACCACTACAGCAGCCATATCGGCGATAGCTGCCACCACCGCCACCAGCGGCGGCACCATCACCAGCACCGGTAATGCAGCGATCACAGCCAAAGGGGTTTGCTGGAGTACCGTTACGCAACCCACCACAGCCGATGGCAAAACCACCGATGGCACAGGTACCAACTCCTATGTTAGTTCTCTCACCGGTTTGCTGCCTTTTACCACCTATTTTGTACGTTCATACGCCACCAACCTTGCCGGCACCGGGTACGGTAATGAGCTCTCCTTTAAAACGCTCCGCGCCCTGCCAACGGTGACCACCACACATATCAGCACCATTACTACCACCACCGCATCGGGCGGCGGTAATGTTACCAGCACCGGGGGTGATCCTGAAACCGTAAAAGGCATTTGCTGGTCAACGAGTCATAATCCAACGATTTCCCATGCCAAAACCGAGGACGGCACCGGCGAGGGCCCCTACTCCAGCCATCTGACCAATTTAACACCCAACACCACTTATTATGTAAGAGCGTACGCTACTAACCCTGCTGGAACGGCGTATGGGAGCGAAGTGGAATTTAAGACGTTGCAGTAGAGGGGGATGGGTGCGATTTAGCACACCCCTGGCCCCTATTGCCGTCAACCTAAAGGCTTCCGGGATCTGAGCTGTACCCACCCCGACCCTCCCTGAAACAGGGAGGGTGTCTGCCCTGGCGATTCCATCCTACGCAACCAAACAGGAATGCCATACAAACAGTTGCACATGAAATTATTGTCGTGAAGAAGGTTGCTGCGTCAGCATCCTGTTATTTGTCAGATCATTAAAAATGATGCTCTTTGATATACAGACAGTTCTGTCTAAAATAAAACGAAATTCTGGCTGAATCTATATTCCCCTCTTTGAAACCGGGAGAAAAATTGTGCTTTTGTTTGGTTGCGCTGAGAGGTAGCAACGAAGCAGACTCCCTCCCTGTTTCATGGAGGGCCGGGGTGGGTACAGCTCAGATCCCGGAAGCCCTTAAGTTGATGGCCAGTCAGATGGTAACAGGTAGAGACGCATAATTGCGTCTCTACGGATGTTTTGATTGACGAATGGACGTAAATATGCTGCCCTATTTCCAGGGGGAATCGCGCATGCCTGATGAAGATGAGGAGGGCTCGGGTTTGGTGAATGGAGAACTGGAACCACTGCCGCCGCCGGGAGCACCGGGTAGGCCGCCACTCTGGCCGCTGCCCCAGCCATTACTACCTGAACCGGGATCAACAGGATTGCCAGAATATGCCATCGCTTGCTTTGGCGAGAGTAATAGAACTGCTGCAGCAGCGGTGAAAGCAGTATATTTGCCGGCCTTTTTCAATGCATCTTTTCGCGTAATACCGCTATCCGGGATTTCTATTTTATCAGTTTTCATATCGTGATTTTGTTATTTCAATTCTTAGTTCAATACTAACTTTTTCGAAAAGCGCTTTTCACCATCCTGAACAACAAACAGGTAAGCTCCTGCCGTTACCTGTTTTTCATTGATAATGTTAACTGTGGAGGGCTGCAACCGGTAACTACCGATTGATTTGCCTGATAAATCATACAAATGACCAGTGGCATTGGCTCCCACCAGGCCTTCGATATGAATTTCCCTGTTAACAGAGTAGATCAGCAGTGGAGAGGTTTCCGTTTCCGGAATACCGGTGCCGATTTTACTGGTGTAGAGGTAAAACCTTCCTATACCTTTACTATCCGGAGCAAGGGTTGCTGTATAACGGGCGGTTTCAACACTGAAATCAGTAACTACTCCGGTTAGCTTATCTTCGAGGTACGGTTTGCAATCACCAGGCAGTTCAACCAGTTTGGCGGAGAAAGTCACGGTTCCGCCCGCCTTGCAATCCAATCCGATGGGAATAACCAGGTTTGCATATTCATTATCGGGTAAGCATTGGAGCCTAAAATCGATACCGTTATCCTCGATCAATCGTGTATATAAATCAATTTTTGAATTATTGCGTAATAAACCGGCGTCATAAGTCGGATCCAGTCCCTTGGTCATCCCATGGTAAAAGGTAACATCGGTAAAGCTTTCCGCATCTTTTGTTGCCGCTATGAGCCGAATACCCGGCCAGGAGGTTTTAGTAGATTTAAAAGTGAGGGCCGGCTGATGCGATTGCATCGCCGAAGTAAAGGTGAGTGTAGCATTGGCTGTATTGGAACATACTAAAAAGCCTTGGGAAGATTGAACATAAGAATCG
>CAIXKO010000867.1 GCA_903919925.1 uncultured Bacteroidota bacterium
AGAGTCGTCCACTCCGCATCCGTTGGCAAATGCCACCCTGCCGGACAGGCAGTCAATGCCGCCGGCCAGTTATACAACACTCCGTAAGTATCATAGTTAGCTGTTGCTTTTGCATCACTTACATTACTACCCTCATATCCACATACATAATAATAGGGATCGATCTCTGATCCATCTGCCGGCGGGCTCACTGCCGGCAAATAAGCCAAATTTTCCGCCATCCAGGTCTGTATTCCAATGGTAATCTTTTTGTACACCCTGCCATCACGGTTATCGGTAAAGGTTCCAAAAGTGGTAAACACTTTTTGTTCCCCATAAGAGGTTCCTGCGCTGTTAGTTGCATACGCCCTTATAAAATAGGTGACTTCAGGAGTCAGTGAACTGATGTTGCTGATGAACGTTCCGATTCCGGTTCCATCCGTAGTTTTGAAATTGTCGATAGTTGGATTCTCCGATACCGACCAGCACACCCCGCGGGCGATTACCTCAGCACCGCCATCGCTGATCACTACGCCTCCCGAGATTGCTGATGACTCCGTAATGGATGATATTTCAGCAGAAGTCACGGTTGGTGCAGCTGCCGGCATGGCACCTTTCAGGCAACGGACCGAGAACCCGTAGTAACGGCCGTGGTAGTTGTCCCGGCCCACTCCGTTGTTGTTGAAGTACAGCCACCGGTACCAGGCGTTCGAACCATCCTCCGAGGACGACCAGAAGCTAGCACCGTTGCCCAAGCTACTGAATACCCCGTTGTCTCCGAAGTAACCGCCTGGAAGGGCCCTATAACCAGTGCTATTGGTTGCACCGTTGTTTGGGTCATTCCAGTGAGCGGTACCTGCCTCTTTCAATTCTCCTCCAACCGTTCCAGTATTCCGAATACCTTCAGCACCAGCTTCACTTTGACTCATCCCCTGATTCATTTCGAGAATCTTCCACTCCGCATCCGTTGGTAAATGCCACCCCGCCGGACAAGCAACCATTGCCGCCGGCCAATTATACAACACTCCATAAGTACCATAATTAACTGTTGCTTTGGCATCATCAACATTACCACCTTCATATCCAAAAACATAATAATAGGAATCGGTTTCAGATGCTGTTGCCGCCGGACTTACCGCCGGCAGATAAGCCAGATTCTCCGCCATCCAGGTTTGATCCCCGATAACTTTCCAGCCATAAATGTTACCGTCACGGGGATCTGTAAAGTATCCCAATGAGGAAGCAAAGGTCAAAGTAGCAGGATGACTCGTTTTCAACATGTACCCATCCAGCGGCTCCATGTTGCCCATCTCACCAAACCAACCGGCTCCATAATAATAGGCACTGGATACTATCTGATCCTTAATATAATCGTGATCCACCGGAGCTATGGATGATAATGCTTCGGCAACCGTTTTGGGTGTTTGCGGCAAATAACCAATCCAGTTCCATCCGTTATTTATATCTATGGAAAAATTGACGGAATCAATCGGAAAACCGACAAAAGTTAAGGTATCCGCATTGTGTAGCTTGATCTTGTACATTTCTTTAGTATCCATACTGGTGAGCTCTCCAAACCAGCCAGTACCATTATAATATGTTGCTGAAACTGTTTGATTTTTAATGTAATCACCATCGGTAGGATTCAAACTGCCTAACACGGTGGCAATCGACATATCACTGCCCTCCACGTTCACGCTAAACCACGACCAGCCCGATGATAACCTTTTGGAAATGGTGATGCGCGTGTCAATATGGAGAGGAACCGGATCGCGGGCATCGCCCAAAATGCTATTGGACTCAAAGGGATAG
>CAIXKO010000868.1 GCA_903919925.1 uncultured Bacteroidota bacterium
AGAGTCGTCCACTCCGCATCCGTTGGCAAATGCCACCCTGCCGGACAGGCAGTCAATGCCGCCGGCCAGTTATACAACACTCCGTAAGTATCATAGTTAGCTGTTGCTTTTGCATCACTTACATTACTACCCTCATATCCATATACATAATAATAGGGATCGATCTCTGATCCATCTACCGGCGGGCTCACTGCCGGCAGAAAAGCCAGATTTTCTGCCATCCATACCTGCGTACCAATAGTTATCTTTTTGTACTCCTTACCATCACGTGTGTCCGTAAAGGTACCTGTTGTGGTTAACACCTTTTGTCCTCCATAACCAGTGCCCGCGCTGTTTGTTGCGTACGCCCGCACATAATATGTTATCCCGGCGGTTAATAAGGTAAGACTACTGGTAAAGGATCCAATACCTGTGCCATCTACCGATTTGTTGTCCGCCAACGTTGGTTCTGGAGATACCGACCAGCACACCCCGCGGGCAGTAACCTCAGCACCGCCATCGCTAACAACTTCGCCTCCTGAGACTGCTGATGTTTCAGTAATGGACGACATTTCAGCAGTGGTAACTGTGGGTGCAACTGACGGCATGGCACCTTTCAGGCAACGGACCGATAAACCCTCGTCAGAATTGTATCTGCGCCTGTTCACTCCAACTACGCTCCAGTTCATAGCCCTGGCCCAGGTTCCTGATGGATCACCCTCGGAGTCTGACCAAAAAAGACCATCGCGACCAGGACTATCGCCGCCCCCAAAGCTGTATCGACCGCCTGGTAGTGCGGTAAAACCACTGCTATTGGTAGCCCCAACATTAGGGGTTAACCAGTGAATGGTTCCGGTTTCTTTTAATTTCCCGGCAACAGAACCTGTATTCCGCCAATCAGGGGCGTCAGCATCAACTTGACTCATCCCCTGATTCATGTCGAGAATCTTCCACTCAGCATCAGTAGGCAAATGCCATCCAGCAGGACAAGCAACCATAGCCGCCGGCAAGTTGTACAGGGTCCCATAAGTTGCATAATTTAGGGTTTCTTTTGCATCATCAACAATACTACCTTCATAACCATTAACATAAAAATTAGGATCGGTATAAGAATGAGTTGCTGACGGACTCACTACCGGCAGAAAATTCAGGTTTTCCGCCATCCAGGTTTGATTTCCAATCATAATCCAACGATATAAATTACCATCTCGGGAATCAGTAAAAGATCCCAATTTTGAAGCAAAGGTCAGTTTAGCAACATGACTCGTTTTCAACATGTACCCATCCAGCGGTTCCATATTGCTCATCTCACCAAACCAACCGGCTCCATCGTAATATGCACTGGATACTATCTGATCCTTAATGTAATCGCGGTCCACCGGAACTATCGAGGATAATGCTTCGGCAACCGTTTTGGGTGCTTGTGGCAAATAACCGATCCAGTTCCATCCATTATTAATATCTATGGAGAAATTGCCGGAATCAATCGGAAAACCGACAAAAGTTAAGGTATCCGCATTATGTAGTTTTATCTTGTACATCTCTTTAGTATCCATACTGGTGAGCTCTCCAAACCAGCCAGTACCATTATGATATGTTGCTGAAACAGTTTGATTTTTAATGTAATCACCATCGGTAGGATTCAGACTGCCTAACACGGTGGCTATTGACATATCACTGCCCTCCACGTTCACGCTAAACCACGACCAGCCCGATGATAACCTTTTGGAAATGGTGATGCGCGTGTCAATATGGAGAGGAACCGGATCGCGGGCATCGCCCAAAATGCTATTGGACTCAAAGGGATAG
>CAIXKO010000869.1 GCA_903919925.1 uncultured Bacteroidota bacterium
CCACGTGGAACCAATTTAGAATGATTCTAAATAACATTTTGGCCCACCCCCCCAGGGGGAGGGTACCTAAAGACAAGTTATCTGCCATGATGTTCCATTTCAGACGGTGGGAACTCTACCGTCTTCCGTTTCCCGCTTCACGCATCACGTTTCACGTCAAAACGAGACCGGCTGCAGCCAGGCCATTTCCCCATCCCCTGCGGCAAAGGGATTTTCCTTGGTTTTGTCCGATATCACCCTGGCCCTCACAAACAGCTCCTTGCCGGTGGCGCGATAAACTGCTTTTGGACCTATCACGGTTTTCAGGATTTCAGGACGATCCTTACCTGCCAGCCAACCAATAAACTCAGTTGTATATTGTACGTCCTTCTCTTTCTTTATCCGGATAACCAACCCCTTTTTATTGCTTTGGAAGCTGGTGAGCTCTACCCCTGTTGATGCATAAAAACTTCCTTCCATCATTGCCTGATATAGAGCTGCCGGCGTTAATTCCGTTGCCCTCACCATGGTCCAGCCCCTGCCCGGATTGGCTTTGCCCACTCCATACTGGTCATACTGATGGGCATCATCGGTTGCAATGCCTAGAATGAGTTTTTCCCCTTTATCGATCCGCCATTTATTTGCCTGGTCCCACATATTTTCCGTGTTGATATGGGTGGAATCCCCGTAGTTCCTTACCGACGGATGGCCGTTAAATACCTCAAAGAACCGGGCACCGCAGCGGGCCAGTGCATCAGCCGTGAGGCCCCATCCAAAATTGGGATGATTAATAGTGATCCATTCCGGGTTTTCACCGGTTTTCAGCGCCTCACGGATGGCCTTTACATTGGATGCCACACATTCCGCTACGGTAGCACCTCCGGTAGGCTTTACCACCGTTTGGAGGTTAAATCCGTTTAAATGAACCGGTTTTTTCTCCGATGAATCGGAAATTTCCTCCGACGCAAGCAATAGAAATTTCCCGGGCTTTTCAAACTCGTTCCGGTAACCGGCCAACTCCCGGAGCCTTATGGTATCCTTGCCGATAACCTTTGTTTTTTTGCCTTCCTGAAGCAGATTGTGATCGGTAATGGCCAAAAACTGGTACCCATGATCGCTGTACCACCGGGCTACCTCCTCAGGATAAGTATTCCCGTCGCTCCAATACGAATGAGTGTGTAAATTCCCTTTGTAAAAATGCTTGGGCTCCTGCTTGCGGAATCCGGAGAGGGTGCCAACCAGCAGAAAAATCGAAATAATCAGGGTGTATCTGAATTTCATGACAATAGTTTTTTTAAAGTTGCCAACTTTTCCCGAAGTTGGCAACTTTAATTTATTTAGAGTTGCCAACTCAAGGAAGAGTTGGCAACTCTAAGTATACTATCTTAGCGGCATGCAAACCACAGAGTGTTTAATTTAATAATAATTTAAAATATTATGAGCCAAAATTACACCGTTTCACGCTATATCCTCCACCGCTTGCGGGAGGTTGGTATCAAGTATCTATTTGGAGTTCCGGGCGATTACAACCTCGATTTCCTTGATGATGTTATCACGAGTCCCGTTAAATGGGTTGGAACCTGCAACGAGCTGAACGCAGGATATGCGGCCGATGGTTATGCCCGCCTCATTGGGGCAGGTGCAGCGGTGGTTACTTATGGTGTGGGTGGGTTAAGTATTATGAATGCCGTTGCCGGTGCATTTGCCGAGCAGGTGCCAATGATTGTGATCAGCGGCGCACCCCCGGCCCGCCGGAGGGAATCGGGTGCTATGGTTCATCATTTGGTTTCCAACTACTACTTGCAGCTGGATATGTTCAAGAAAATTACCACCGATGCCATTTTGCTTACCGATCCCAATACTGCCCCTGACGAGATTGACCGGGTGATCAAAAATTGCATTACCAGGAAATTACCTGTTTATATTGAGCTTCCTGCCGATATCACCAAAGCTCCGTGCCGCGAGCCGGGCGAGAGGCTCCTTTCGGTACCATTGGTTTCCAATCCCGATAGTTTGGCCGAGTGTGTTGCTGAAGCCGCTGAGGTACTCAACAAAGCCGGTCAGCCCCTGATTCTGGCTGGTGTGGAGGTGCTCCGCCACCGTTTGGGCAAGGATGCCCTCAGTTTGGTTGAAACCATGGAGATTCCCTATGCTACCATGTTGAGCAGCAAATCAGTGTTGCCGGAGCTTCATCCGCAATTCACCGGTATTTATCAGGGTGGCTGGAGCAGCGAGGCTGTACGCCATCAGGTGGAGGATTCCGATTGCCTGCTTTCACTCGGGGTTTGGCTTACCGATCTCGATACAGGTTTGTTCAGCATGAACCTCGATAACCGGCGGATCATCTCCGTTGGAGGTGGCCAGGTGCGCATCGGCAGCCATTATTATCATGATATTCAACTTGGCGATTTTATCCGTGAACTCACCAAAGCGGTAAAACCCCGCTC